>JBFKSL010000102.1:0-10704 GCA_041626995.1 Ketobacter sp.
GCAAAAACTACGGTAAATCCACTCAAACCGGAAACGGCTTCTTCCTTGGTGAATTCTGGAATTTATCGGTTCTCACGTAATCCAATGTATGTAGGGTTTGCTCTGTTTCTTTTCGCTTGGGCCATCTATTTGGCTGCGCCTGTGGCAACCATTGGTGTGGTGTTTTTTGTGTTGTATATGAATCGTTTTCAGATTGAGCCAGAAGAGCAGGCGCTAATAAAAATCTTTGGGGATGAATTTAATCTTTATTGCGATCGCGTGCGTCGCTGGATCTAGTGCTGTTTTAGATCTTTAAATAAAGATATATCAATGTTATGCCGTTTGATCCTCGATGCTAAAGTCGTTGGTGCGATGTTTAACAGTTCTGCTGCGCCGCCTGGGCCAAATACCTTTCCACTGCATTGTTTTAAAGCGATTATCATGTTTTTTCGTTGCTGAGCTTTCAGGTCGGTGTCCGTCAGCGGGGTGCCTTGAATCTCGATTACATTATTATGCTTGATTGGCTTATTATGCGTTGGAAGATCGTTAAAGTGAAGAACATCGTCTTGGCAAAGTATAACTTGTCGCTCAATGACATTTTCTAATTCACGAATATTGCCTGGCCAGTGATACCTCTTCAGCTTTTCAATTTGACTGAGTGGGATTTTTAAATCGGATTTGTTTGCTTTGGTGGAAGCTCGTTTTAAGAAATGTTGTGCCAGTAGGGGGATGTCTTCTTTTCGTTGGCGCAGTGGGCAGGAATGAACAGGAAAGACATTGAGTCGAAAATAGAGGTCTTCACGAAACTTTCCCTGTTCCACTAGTAGAGCCAGATCTTTGTTGGTAGCGGCAATTATGCGAACGTCAACTGCCCTGGTTTTTGCTTCACCCACACGTTCAAATTGTTGCTCCTGTAAAACTCTAAGCAGTTTGGCTTGTAAATTGAGAGGAATTTCGGCGACTTCATCCAGGAACAGAGTGCCGCCATCGGCCAATTCAAAACGACCAGGGCGATTATCTGTTGCGCCGGTGAAGGCCCCTTTAACATGGCCGAAAAACTCACTTTCAAATAAATCACTGGGTATAGCAGCACAGTTTACGCGGATTAGCGAGCGCCTTTTACGCTGGCTAGATTCATGAATAGCACGCGCAATCAGTTCTTTGCCCGTACCCGATTCTCCTGTGATCAGCACGGTTATATCTGTGGGTGCTGCCAAATCTATTTTCTGTAGAATGTTTTGAATGGCCGGTCCTTGGCCGATGATCTTGTGATGGTTGAAGTTGCTATTGATTTCCTCTTGAAGATAGGCGTTTTCCATTTCCAGTCGTTGTTTGAGTCGTTCCACTTCTTTTAATGCCGAAACCAACCTGCGCTGGTCAGACTTCTTTTGTGTGATGTCACGGAAGATCACCACAGCGCCTACTAAGAAACCATTGTCGTATATTGGGGTGCTGGTATATTCCACATCAATGGCATCGCCGTTTTTAGTCCAAAATACTTCGTCATCTACTTTACGTACTTGTCCATCACTAAATGAGGCGTATATGGGGCAACACTCTTCAGGGTAGTTTGAGCAATCGGAATGGCTATGGTGAATTAAACGATGAATCTTTTTATGGGCTAATTCTTCTGCTGTCCAGCCTAACATGGCTTCTGCAGCGGGGTTCACAAAAGTAGTGCGCCCCTCTGTGTCAATGCCATAAATGCCTTCTCCTGCTGCTGTGAGTATTAGCTGATTCTCTCGTTCAAATTCTTGAAACACTTTTGAGATGCGATTCCATTGCCCAAGGCCGGAAAGGTAGTGGCGTTGGGCATCGTTCTGATCACGTTTTTGTTGCAGTTTCTGTGCATCTTGGAATGAAAATGATAGAAACTGTTTGTTTTCTATGTCCAGTGTGCAGGCAGTTATTTCTATGCGTAGTGGCTTATCCTGCCCCGTAACAATATGAAGTCCATCCTGCCAGGCGTTTCCATTGGTTATAACCTCATCGGTAAAAACCAGTAGTTTTGCAAAACAATTTTTAAAGAGCGTACTGACTTTTGTTGAATGAAGTTGCTGTTGCTCCATCTCTAAAATTTGACATGCCCGTTGATTCGCTAAGGCAATGGAATCTGAAATAGGATCAATCAGTAGTTGACCCATAGAGGCGTATTGGAAAGCTGAGTTGTAGAGTTGAGTCATATTATGCACACGTTTAAGTGGTCGTTACCCTTTTGCTGTTCTCCCCTGAACTAATTCAAATTTCCTGCCAGTTTACGATCTTTCGTAGTGCTATTTATGAGAATTCGTAATTCACGAAATATCGTAGCGAATGAGTAAAATATAAACTCAATAAAATCATTGGCTTATGATGGTTTGCAGGTTGGTACGTCCATTGCAGTCTACATGTCATCACTGCCGGCGTAGTTTTGTGTGTTCTCTACTAAGGCAAATTGAGTGCGTGAAATCCTATTCCAGTGCACTGGCATTGGTCGAAACCAGACTATCGGAGATTTGATATGACCACTAAAAGCTTGGGGAATCCTTTTGACGAAAAAACCAAACTCACCCATGGTGCAAGCTGTGAGTGCGAAAGCTGTGCGGCGGAAAAGCAGACTTTGCATATGAGTGATCGTGAACGGCAAAAGGCCATGGAATGCTTTTTGGAAAATAAAGAAGGAAAAATCGTATCCGCCCAAGCAGATACAAGGGCAGAAGAATCTTTTGCTAGCAGTGAGGAAATGCTGGATCGCGCCATCGAAAGTGCAGTGGTACGTGCCTTGTTTAATCATAATGAAGCCAGCCGACGTACATTTATGAAGTTAATCGGTGGCGGTGTGTTTGCTTCGGCTTTGAGCACAGTCTTGCCGATGGAAGAGGTGAAAGCCGCAGTTAAAGAAAGCACAGGTAAGCTGGAAAAAACGAAATTAAAAATTGGCTTTGTCCCCATTACCTGTGCTACGCCGATTATTATGGCGCACCCTATGGGGTTCTACAGCAAATACGGATTGGATGCTGAAGTCATTAAAACTGCCGGTTGGGCCGTTGCGCGTGATAAATCTTTAAATGGTGAATACGATGCATCTCATATGTTAACACCAATGCCTTTGGCCATGACCATGGGGGCTGGTTCTTCTGCTGAACCTTATATTATGCCTGCTGTTGAGAATATAAATGGCCAAGCCATTGTCTTACATAACAAGCATAAGGATAAACGTGACCCTAAAGATTGGAAAGGGTTTAAGTTTGGTGTGCCATTTGAATATTCCATGCATAACTTTTTATTACGTTATTATGTGGCGGAGCATGGCATTGATCCCGATAAAGACATTCAAATTCGAGTTGTGCCACCACCGGAAATGGTGGCCAACTTAAGAGCCGGTAACTTGGACGGTTATTTGTCTCCAGACCCCTTCAATCAGCGAGCTGTGTATGAAAAAGTAGGCTTTATTCACACGCTTACTAAAGATATATGGGAAGGGCACCCCTGTTGTGCTTTCGCCTGTAGTCAAAAGTTTGCAACAGAAATGCCTAATACCTATGGCGCGTTATTTAAAGCCATTGTGGATGCCACTCATTATTCAGCCAAGATAGAAAACCGCGCGGAAATAGCAAAGGCGATCTCGCCGAAAAATTATTTGAATCAACCCGAAATTGTGGTTAAGCAAGTATTAACCGGGCGCTATGTGGATGGCCTGGAGAAAAAAGTGCATGACGTTCCCGATAGAATCGACTTTGATCCTTTCCCTTGGCATTCCATGGCGGTATGGATTCTCACGCAAATGAAGCGCTGGGGATACGTGAAAGGCGATGTGAATTACAAGGCCATTGCTGAACAGGTTTATGTGGCAACGGATACCGCTAAGGTGATGAAAGATTTGGGCTACAGTGCCCCCAATAAAACCTACGCTAATTACACCATCATGGGTAAAACTTTTGATTACACCAAGCCTGAGGAATACGTAAATAGCTTTGCCATTAAGAGGGTTTAATCATGGCTTCGCTAGAAGTAAGAGCGTTCATTCTTACATTGGTTTTTCTATTTATTGGATTAGGAATTTGGGAGGTGTTAAATAAGCCTCCCGAAGCCACAGAAGCCATGTCAGAGTTTGAACTGTTAATGGGCGGGGCGGATCAGGAAGCCAGAGTGCCCCCGCCCAGTCAGGTGTTAGAGTTAGCTTGGAAGGAATTGAGTGATCCATTTTATGATGCGGGCCCCAACGATAAAGGCATTGGAATCCAACTGGCCTATTCGATTTATCGTGTTCTAACGGGCTATCTCGCTGCAGCGATGATCGCCATTCCATTGGGGTTTGTGATTGGTATGTCGCCGCTAATGTACAAGGCGTTGAATCCTTTCATTCAGGTGTTGCGCCCGATTTCTCCGTTAGCCTGGATGCCTTTAGCGCTTTTCATCATTAAGGATTCAGAAAAATCCGCTATCTTCGTCATTTTTATTTGTTCTATATGGCCCATGCTAATCAACACCGCATTTGGTGTGGCTAATGTGCGTCAGGATTGGGTTAGGGTGGCTCAAACTCACGAATTAAGCGCGCTAAAAACAGCGTTTAGTGTGATTTTGCCCGCAGCGGCACCCACAATTTTAACTGGTATGCGAATATCCATAGGTATTGCCTGGTTGGTAATTGTTGCCGCGGAAATGTTAGTGGGTGGAACGGGTGTGGGTTATTACGTATGGAATGAATGGAATAACCTGGATTTAAATAGCGTTATTTTTTCTATCTTAATGATTGGCGTGGTGGGTATGGTTTTAGATTTGGTACTTTCCAGCTTGTCGAAAATCGTGGCTTACGAGGAGTAACGCTATGTCGAAGTCCTTTGTATCCGTAAGCAATTTAAGCAAAGTATACCCGGCAAAAACTTCCAGTGAGGAAGCATTAACGGTTTTTGAAAACGTTGATATTGAAATTGAAAAGGGCGAGTTTGTTTGTGTGATTGGCCACTCCGGTTGTGGAAAGTCCACGATTTTGAATGTGCTGGCTGGGTTGGATGAAGCCAGTAACGGTGCCATCGTCATGGATGGAAAAGAGGTGAATAAGCCAAGCCTGGATCGTGGCGTGGTGTTTCAAAATTATAGCTTGATGCCTTGGCTAAGCGCGTTACAAAACGTCAATTTTGGGGTAAAAGCCCGCTGGCCAGAATGGAGTAAAAAGCAGGTAGAAGAACATAGCCTGCATTATTTGGAGATGGTGGGGTTGAAGGATACCTATCATCGTAAACCGTCTCAATTGTCGGGTGGAATGCGGCAACGCGTGAGTATTGCGCGCGCGTTTGCAACCCAGCCAAAGTTATTATTATTGGATGAGCCTTTTGGCGCTCTGGATGCATTAACGAGAGGCGTTATTCAGGATGAGCTTATTAAAATTTGGGGAGAGTCAAAACAAACGGTCTTTATGATTACTCATGATGTGGATGAGGCCATATTCCTATCGGATCGAATTTTACTAATGACCAATGGCCCCAATGCCTGCATTGCAGAGTCAGTGGACGTGAAGTTGCCCAGGCCTCGTGAGCGTTCCAACGTTATTAATCATCCTGGCTACTACAAAATACGTAATCATCTGGTGAACTTTTTGGTGAATCGATCCAAAACATTTCAAAGTAGTCAGGAGTCCAAACCAGCGCAGCCGCTTCGAGTCGACCCTATGCAGGAAGGAGAGGTGGGAGCGCCGGACTCAGAACAAGCAATAACATTAGTTCGTGCAAACCAATGAGGTAATACCGATGGATAAACAAACCATGACCGATGCGCTTATCAGCGCAAAAGCCAGTAAAGGATTAACCTGGGAAAAAATGGGATCAGATTTGGGTATGTCACCTGTGTGGGTGGCCTCTGCCTGCTTGGGGATGAATAGCGCACCTCCAGAAAAAGCCAGTGCTATTGCTGAGTATTTGGAGTTGGGTGATGACGTGAGCAAGGCCCTTGCAGCATTCCCTACTAAAATATGGGATCAAGCTGTGCCCACTGATCCATTGATTTATCGCCTCTACGAAATCGTCGGTGTCTATGGCGAAACACTAAAAGATGTCATTCAGGAAAAGTTTGGCGATGGCATTATGAGCGCCATTGACTTTTCTATGGAGGTTGAGAAGGAGGAAAACCCTAAAGGAGATAGGGTCGTGCTGACCATGAATGGTAAATTTTTACCCTATAAAAGTTGGTAAAGGCTTGAAACTTGTCCCTGGACAGGCGGTCGATACATCTTATCTATTAGCTGCTATTATTGTGTACGGTGTAAGGGTAGTTATGTTGTTTGAAAACTTAAGAGTATCGCTTGTTGTTTGGGGACATGAGTGTGTGGGAGCAGGGATCGCGCCTAATACGCCGCATTAATTGTAAAATCGGAAACCCTCTAGAGTGGACGTCCTGTGCCAAAGCGATGCTTCTGGCCGCTACCACCTGCGTACTGTTTTTGCATTATGGAATGTGGGGTGAATTTTTGCTCCACTCAGAGCCTCATTCTGACTGGATCCAACGTGATTATTTAGGTCAGCAAATTCCCTATGTTTATGGTTTTGCAATAGCTTCACTAGTTCTTCTTGTGGGCTTGCCCTTTGTTAAAAAGGCCATGGGTGATCAGGTTGCATTTGAATATATTGCCACTTTCTACTTTGTACTTTCTCTTTGTTATTTTAGTTATCAGATCGGTACGTTAACCCTTCCAGTAGGCGCTGTAATGTTGGGCGCGCCCATCGTCGGATTTATTTTCTACAATCGGTTGGCGGTTGGCTTATCTATGGTAGTGGGCTTTGTTGTGCAGGTTGTGCTTAGCAGTGGATCTGCCAAGGGCTGGTGGCCCTATGCGCCAATGTATATCAATACAGTGTTCACGGAAGGCAAGCCTTCCATGTTTATCGTATTTCACTATTACCTGTATGTACTACCGTACATGGTATTTTTAATTGGGATCTCCTACTTAGTGTTACGGCGCTGGCGTGATCGTGAAGAAAAGGTGCGGCATTTAAGTGTTACAGACCCGCTTACAGGTCTATTCAATCGGCGTAGTATTCTTACGCATTTAGAGCAAGAACAAGATCGAAGCCGTAAGAAAGGTCCGGTGCTTTCTGTATTTATGGTAGATCTGGATCATTTTAAATCCATTAATGATGAGCTGGGGCATGAGGTGGGAGACTACGCTTTAATTGCTGCAGCGGATTCTCTGCAAAAAAGTTTACGTCAGAATGATCGAGTTGGCCGCTACGGTGGCGAAGAGTTTTTGGTTATTTTGCCAGGAACAGATTTGCACGGCGCCAAGATGATCGCCGAACGATGTCGACAATTATTAGAAAAAGCCCAGGTGATTTTGCAAGATGGTAATCGTCTTAAAATCACCGGTAGCTTTGGCTTGGTAAGTAATGAAGGCAATGTTCATATGAGTTGAATGAACTGTTACGAAAAGCTGATAAAGCCATGTATCAAGCGAAGCAGCAGGGGCGCAATCAAGTTGTGACCGATGCTGCTTCGCTACCTTGATTATTGGTTTGTATTCAATGTTATTTTAAGTTCCGAAACCACGTGTTTTCGAATATCTTTTTCTTTGAATAGCACAGGCCGTAATTGAGGTCCTTCTGAATACAGTCGTGCTTGATCATCCCGGTGGGGTGATGTGGAATCAATGGATTGCGAGTAAGTTAACAGACCTCTTGCTTGCGGGCCTTCGTCGGTAAAGCTTACCAGCATAATCCAACTTGTGCCGCGGCTGATTTGATAGCCCTTGCCTTCAGCGCTAATTTGGCTTCCTGGCAGTGGTGGATATTGATAGCGGGGGATGTTGGAAAGATCATCCTTAAAACGCTGATCAAAAACGTTAAAGCCGCCCTCAATGTTATTAGCACCTTCCCAAGGCAAACGGTTTCCGCTGGGTGTGCCGTCGGGATTGGTTAGTTCAACGAACTGCACTTCACCTAAAGTGGCGTCTAACGAGATGCCCGCTTGCTCGATTGTGTAAATCGCCCGTGCAAATTGTTGTAGCGTGATTTCATTATTCAGCAATCCATTCGGTGTGTTCACCGGATCGAGAGGATCAAACTCGATGGCCCATTGAGGGTCTTTTTTGAACTGTTCAGCAAATTCTCGAAACACGTGGGCGCTCTGGCTACTTTTAAAGAAATGTCCATCCCAGTTGGCCAAGGCTTCGCATCCAGGTTGGATATTTATTTCAATTATTGGCGCCGCTTCTTCGCCAGGGATTTCTATGGCTATTGGTTCGCTACCCTGGCTTTCACAAATACTAATCAGTTCATCCAGAATGGCTTCTGCCAAATATGCACGCTCGCTAAATAAAGCAGTTTGTATTTCGTCTAAAGAAAACAGGTTGTCTTCTCCGGCGCTGTCTTGAATCATAATTTGTCCCATGCGAGAGCGCAGGGATTGCTCGTTGTTGGTTTTGCCATACAAAATTGAATGATTTGGCATCGGTGAGTCAAGATGGGTAAGCCAGTAACTGTCGTTAGAGTTTTGTACCAATGTGGTATTTTCCATTTTTGGTGCCATCTCATAGGGGACCGGGCCATCAAAATCAAATATCGAAGCGTTACCTGGCAGTACACTAAATCCCAGCAGTTCCCTTGCAGCTACTAGTTCAGGGCTGGTGCGTAAAGCTGTTTCTGCAGCTGGCCCAATATGCGGCACAGCAGAATCGTCAATAAAGAGCGTGTTGCCATGCTTGTCCACCGCTAATGTATTGTTGAATAACATACCGTTAAATTGTTTAAACGATTGCTTAAACTCTTTCATGTTAGTGGCCATGTTCATGGCAAGCCAGTGATCCACGATGTCAAAGTTTTCTTTGTTTGCGTCTTTCACGCTGAAAGCCACCATTTCTCCTTGGCTATCCTCACCCCAGGGAAGCGCTCCCGGCACCATGATCATAGGGCCAAACTCACTGTAATAAGCGGTTTTGGAAAAGGGCATGACAACACCAGGCGCAACGGCAACGTTCACCACTAGCTCACGCTTGGTGATGGCATGTGTGTCGCCATCTTTGATATAGCTTAAACCGGAGGCATCGTCGCGATTAAGATCCAATTTATAAACAATAACGTGTTCTGCGGTGGAAAAAGTATGGCTCCAGGCGATATCTTTATTAAAACCGACATTAACCATGCCAGGGGTTCCGCTGAGGGATACGCCTGTAACATCCAAGACACCGGGAATGGTGTTGTGGAATTGCCAGAAACGCATAATGCCTGTGTGGGGGAAATGGGGGTTGGCCAGCAATAAACCTTTTTGGTTAGCCGATAGATTTTTACCAATAGCCCATGCATTGGACGCCAGGCCGGCTTCGTTGGGCTGCGGCATGTTCACTGCAATTTGGGGTTGAAGCTGTAGAGTTTTTTTCGATTGGTTTTGTGCAACAACTGGCGTGGGAATAAAATTGGTTCCAGGAGGTGCTGCTAAAAATATGGCGCCCATAAAATTGGCTGAGCCAGGCAGCAAGGCTATTCCTAATAATGAGGTAAGCATATCCAGTTCGGTAATGGGCTGCACCCAGGGTTTTCCCGCGCAATTGGGGTCTATGTTTTCTGCTCCGGTTTGCTGCAGGTAATAATTAATGCCTTTGCTGTAACCTGACAGCATGGCTTTGGTTTCGTCGGTTAGCTGATCGTAACCCCGTTCTGCCTGTTCGCGAATTCCCAATGCAAGGTAACCAAAATCTGTAATTAAATTTTGGCTGTCGCCGCTGCCCATAACTTTGTCTGGCCCTAGGTATTGAGAGCGTCTGCTGTTATAGCGGGTGACGATATCCAGTGCCATACAGACATTATCCTGGGCGAAGGCGTAGCCGGTGCCAAAGCTAAGGCTTTCCAGGTTCTGTGCTTTGATATGAGGAACACCATAATCGGTGCGACGTATGTTGGCTTCAAGAATGCCGTCGTCATCAAAGGTAGTGGAACGTTTCGGACAGCCACTTAGAATCAGGCTGGAGAAAAGAATGAACAGGCCAATAGCCCAGTTAGTCGATGTCACGCTAGCCATAACACGATCCTTTGTGCAGTTATTGTTATTATTACTCCTTCTTTTTTTATAGCGGGTTATTGCTCTGTTGAAAAGTAAATAGTCAAAAACGACCGTTTTTGTACTGCCTTTTTTATAGGTTGATTAGTAGTGTGGTGGCTTTTCATCCTGCGGTGCACTGGGCAAGCTTGATGATATGTCTTGCACTTTGCCTACGATAAGCTCCACCATTTTTTCCAATTTGTCGATTTGCTTTTGTTGGCGGTAGATAACATCACTTAGCTGTTGGATGGTGTCATCCTGGTAGGCCATGCGGGTTTCAAGATCGATGATTTTGTCGTTGCTCATAGTCTTCTCGAATAAAATTTAGTAAATAAGGGATTTAATAAATTGGCGTACTGCACGCCAACGATTAATGATTAGTGCTAAAAAGATGAGGGTAAAGCCAGCCAGTTGCATGGCTGTCATGGTTTCGTTAAACCAAAACGCGGTGATGATGCAAACCCAAATGGGCTCAAGGGTTAAGATTATCGCTGTATGACTGGAACTGGCCATAGATTGAGCATGAGTCTGAATGAGAAAGCGGGCTGCGCTGGCCAATAAAATGCTGGCCCATATCCAGCCCCAAGTGATTCCGCTGATCTGTGGTGGCCAGGTTTCCACAAAGAAGGAAATGAATAAGGCGCTGGAACCTGCGCATGTTAACTGTATGGACGTTAACGGAAAGGCGGGCATTTTGCCAACGGCTAAGGTGATTAGATTGTA
>JBFKSL010000103.1:0-10697 GCA_041626995.1 Ketobacter sp.
CATCAGTAATTCGCAATAAAGACTGATGAAAACATTTATGGCTGAACCACAATTAAGTCTTTCAAAATTAGATTTGGCAGATGAGCAAGAAAATGAGCACATCGTAAAATTTATTCCCAGTGAAAAACAGCCAATCATTGTTATTGTGGGAAGTGGGCCGGTAGGCGTTCAGCTGGCACAGCAGTTAATCGAACGAGGTTTTAAAGGTACCATAAAGCTATTTGGTGATGAACCCTGGCGCCCGTACAACCGAATCAAATTATCTTCTCTTGTGGCGGGAGAGCTGACATTTAAAGATATTTTGCTACCTGAATTTCATAAAGAGCAGAAGAATTTCCACTTTATCCATCAACGTATTGCCGAAATAAAACCTGATCAAAAAACTATATTAGATGAGCGGGGCAAAGCTTATCTTTTTGACCATTTGGTTTTTTGTACGGGGTCCAGCCCATGGATTCCTAATGTGCAGGGAATTAGTTTAAGTGGTGTCTATGTTTTTCGTAATTTAAACGACGCACAGAAGTTAATGGCGCGTAGTGTGCGTACGCGAAAAACGGTCGTTGTGGGCGGTGGACTGTTGGGTTTGGAAGCTGCGAAGGCCATGCAACGTAACAACACTCAAGTGGTGTTGGTGCATCAAAGTAATCGTTTGATGAATCGTCAATTGGATGTTGAAGCGGGAGCCATTGTTAAGCGCGCGGTTGAAGGCCATGGCATTGACGTAGTGCTAAATGCTGGTGTGCGAGCCATTAATGGCTCCCATGGTGTGGAAAGTGTAGAGCTGCGTAATGGAAAAACCATAAAGTGTGACACGGTTATTTTTGCCACGGGTATTCAACCCAATATTGAATTGGCTCGTAAAGCTGGCGTGAAAGTAAAGCGCGGTGTATTGGTAGATGATCATCTGCTTACTAATCAAAATAATATATACGCGGTAGGTGAATGCGCAGAACACAATGGCGAAATTTATGGTTTATTGGCGCCAGGTATGGAGCAGGCTGCCATATTGGCGGATCGTTTTTGTGGTGGTGATTCACACTATACTGGATCAATCTCTGCTACCCAGTTAAAGATTCTTGATCTGCCAGTGTTTACGGTTGGATGGGTCGGAGATGAGTTTGAAAACCTAATCGATCAAACCCTTGTTTATTATTCCCCTAATGGTGATTATAGGAAAATTTTTTTAAAGCGTAATCGCATAAAGGGGATTATTGCGGTTGGTGAATGTGCGGAAAAAAGCCGTTTGCAAGAAGCCGTAACCAAAGATCTTAGAGTTTACCCTTGGCAGGTGTCTCGCTTTAAGAGTGAAGGCCGTTTATGGCCAGAAGAAGATACGGTCCATGTGCGCGAATGGCCTGCAACTGCACTGGTATGTAATTGCCGTAGCGTAGATAAGGGCACTCTTGTGGATGCGCAATTATCTGGCTGCTCTAGTGTGGAACAGTTGGCGCAGTGTACGGGGGCATCCACAGTTTGTGGTTCATGTAAGCCTTTGTTAGCAGATCTAGTAGGTACTCCGGTGGAGCCAGAGCCAGTGCTGGCAACCGGTAGACCGCTAATGAGTATGGTGTTGGCTAGTTTGATTTTGGCTGCGCTGGCTTTTTTGGTTCCAGGCCCCAGCTATTCCGAAAGTTACCAAACCGTTTCTTGGTTAGAGCAATTTTGGACGGATTCCCTTTTAAAGCAGATCACAGGTTTTTCGCTGCTAGGTCTTAGCGTGGCAGGGGTTCTTATTTCCCTACGTAAGAGAATTACACGATTAAATTTTGGTGGATTCCCTTGGTGGCGATTTATTCATACTGTGATGGGATTTTTAGCCTTGGTGGTCTTGTATCTGCATACCGGCTTTGAATTGGGAAGTAATTTAAATTTTTATTTGATGAGCAATTTTGTGTTGTTGGCGGTAGCTGGTGCCCTGGCCGGTTTAGTGATTGCCAGTGAAACATCTGCGCGCATGGGTTACATGGGGAAACGTGTTCGGCAGTGGTTAACCCACTCTCATATTGTTTTGTTTTGGCCGTTGCCCATGTTGCTGGGATTTCATGTGCTAAGTGTTTATTTCTTTTAAGGGGAAGGTGTGAAAAAAGTTACCTTGTTGTACACCTTTTTAACTCTGATAGTTGTTGGTGTAGGAATTTATTGGGGATACCAATTGTTTCAAGAACCAGAAAAATCCGTATTCCTTGTGGGAAAAAGCAGCCCTGGTCATTATCAAATTGAGCAGGCCTGTGGTGTTTGTCACCAATCGCCATTTGGCGGCGGAGAAATTTTGCAAGATGCCTGTGTGGGTTGTCATGCCGCAGAATTAAAGGCTGCTCATGATTCTCATCCCAAGTCGAAATTTACTGATCCGCGTAATGCAGATCGATTGGAAGCGATTGATGCTCGCTATTGTTTGGCGTGCCACCGTGAGCACCAACCTGAAATTACTCGAGAGATAAGCGTGACATTAGCAGACGATTATTGTTTTGCTTGCCATGAAGATGTTGCAGAAGAACGGCCTTCCCATGAAGGAATGGAATTTGATACCTGTGCGTCTGCGGGTTGTCATAACTATCATGATAACCGCGCCTTGTACGAAGACTTTTTAGTGGCCCATGCGGGTGAACCGAATATCGCCGATCAGCCTGTGATTTCTGCAATGAAACAATTTATTGCTCAGAGCATAGTGGTTAAGAAAGCTGCGCTTAAACCGGATTATCCAGAAGATTCCTATCAAATTCAGAATATCACAAGAGAGTGGCACAACAGCGCCCACGTTACCGATGCTAATTGCTCCGACTGTCATGCTCGGTCTCATGCAGCGCAAGAGAGTTTTGTGGAAAAACCTGATGCTTTGGTTTGTGTGGATTGCCATGAAAAACAAAGTGGGGGGTTCTTAACGGGCAAGCATGGCATGCGTTTGGCTGTGAAAAAAGAGACTAAAGAGTCTTATCCGTTAAACCAATCGTTGAAGGCGTTGTTAGACCCGCAACAACGTTTGTTTGAGCCTATGACACCAGCTCAGGCACGCTTGCCATTCAAAGCAGATGCACATAATGAGCAGTTAACCTGTAACAGTTGTCATGGAGCTCATGAATATAAGTTGGGAGTCGGCACGGCTGTGGAATCTTGTATGGGGTGTCATGATGACCAGCATACAAATAACTACAAGGCTTCGTCTCACTATGCACTGGTTTTGAAGGAAAAAGCCAAAGAAGTGCCAGCTGGTAGTGCAGTAACCTGTGCCACTTGCCATATGCCTAAAGTGGAAGATGCGCATCAAGAGGGGGTGTTTTTCACCCAGCATAATCAAAACGACAATCTCCGCCCTAACGAAAAAATGATCCGTAGTGTTTGCTTGGATTGTCACGGCTTGCAGTTTTCATTAGATGCATTGGCCGACCCGAACCTGATTCAAAATAATTTTAATGGGCATTCTAGTGTGTCCATTGACAGTATCAAACTAGCAACCGAGAGAGTGAAGGAGTGATCCATGAAATCAATGAAATTTTGGGGTTCAATGGCGTTAGCAGGTAGTTTGGCTTTAACAGCAGGCTGTAAGAGTGAAGAGCCAGCAGCGGCAGGGGTAGCCCCTCAGCTGATGGCAGATTCACTGTTTGCTGTAATGGCATCCGACCGGGCTAACTATACTAAATTGATCATCAAGCGTTTGGCCGCAGGTGGTAAATTTATTAAGGCGGATGAGCATTGGGAGGATTTGGAGAATGGTGCACCATTGCCTGCGCAAATGTTCCGCTTTGGTGCCGAAGCTGTAGCGGAGCGCACGGATGCGTTCACGTATTCATTGCAGTCATTATGGCCTGTGAACAAGCAGAATGCCCCGCGCACAGATATAGAGAAAAAGGGCCTACAGTTTATTTCCGATAACCCAGGCAAAAACTTCTATGGTGAGGAAGAGCTGGGTGGTGTGAAATACTACACGGCAATCTATCCTGATGTAGCCGTGGCTACCCCTTGCGTGGATTGCCACAACAAACATAAAGATTCCCCGCGTACTGACTTCTAAATTGGTGACACCATGGGTGGGGTCGTGATTCGTATTCCTCTGAAAGGTTAGAATTTAAAAGATATAAATCGACGCCCCGAGCCAAGATTAGCGACGTACTTCGCGCTGTCTTGGCGTGGCCGGGGCGTTTTTTTGATTGCCAGAGCTGCCACACCTTCAACAGCTGTTGGGTTGTTCCCCTGAATCTCCTATACTACGCTCCATCAAAGAAGTGCCTGCCGCACCCTGGGCTAGAGCAAGCGTATGATTTATTGGGATAAATGAGAACCTATGAGCAAGAACGAGCCGGTTACCCCCAGCCACTTTATTCGTCAGATCATTGAAAAGGATCTGGCCGCCGGAAAGAACGAAGGCAAAGTTGCCACCCGATTTCCCCCTGAGCCTAATGGATACCTCCATGTGGGTCACGCCAAGTCAATTTGCTTGAATTTCTCCATGGCACAGGAATTCAATGGTACTTGTAACCTGCGTTTCGACGACACCAACCCAGAGAAAGAAAGCCAGGAATACATCGAAGCCATTAAGCGCGACGTAACATGGTTGGGTTATGAGTGGAACGAAGAGGTTCGTTACGCATCCGGTTATTTCGATGCGCTCTACCAGTTTGCAGTGGAATTGGTTAAACAAGGTAAGGCCTACGTGGATGAATCCACACCCGATGAAATTCGAGCAGGCCGTGGTAATTTGAAAGAACCTGGCAAGGAAAGCCCATTCCGTAGCAGCTCGGTGGAAGACAACCTGCAAAAATTCGAAGCCATGCGAAATGGTGATTATGCCGATGGGGCCGCTGTGTTGCGTGCCAAAATCGACATGGCTTCGCCCAACATGAACATGCGTGACCCGGTGATTTATCGTGTGCGTCGTGCTCATCACCATCAAACCGGTGATAAGTGGTGTATCTACCCCATGTACGATTACACTCATTGCCTGTCAGACGCGCTGGAAAATATTACCCACTCCCTATGTACATTGGAGTTTGAAGACCATCGCCCGCTATATGATTGGGTGTTGGATCAATTGCCGGTGCCCTGTCACCCGCAACAAATTGAATTTGCCCGCCTCAACCTGAATTACACAGTCACCAGCAAGCGTAAGTTGAAGCAGCTGGTGGATGAAAATCATGTCAGCGGTTGGGACGATCCGCGTATGCCTACTATTGCCGGTATGCGTCGACGTGGTTATACACCTGCTTCCATTCGTAATTTTTGCGACATGATAGGGGTTACCAAAAGTGAAGGCGTGGTGGATGTGAGCATGTTGGAATTCTCCATTCGCGATGACCTGGATAAAAACGCGCCCCGTGCCATGTGTGTGTTGAATCCCCTTAAGGTGGTGATCGAAAACTGGGAGCAAGCGGAAGAGCAAAAGCTGGAGATCAGTGCTCATCCTAAAGATGAATCTTTAGGCGTGCGAGAAATCTTCTTCGGCAAAGAGCTTTATATTGATCGCAGTGACTTTGAAGAAGAGCCACCCAAAGGGTTTAAACGTCTAATCCCTGGTGGTGAAGTGCGTTTGCGTGGTGCTTATGTGATTCGTTGTGATGAAGTGGTTAAAGACGAGCAGGGCAACGTCATCGAGCTGCGTTGTAGCTATGACTCCGATACCTTAGGCAAAAAACCGGAAGGCCGTAAAGTAAAAGGCGTGGTGCATTGGGTTTCTACTGCCAAAGCGCTACCTGTGGAAGTGCGCCTGTATGATCGTTTGTTTAATCACGAGAGCCCAGATTCCGATAAAGATGGTTCTTTCCTAGACCATATAAACCCTGATTCCCTAACCGTCATTGAAACTGCCTATGCAGAGCCCTCGCTGGTGAATGCCAGCAGTGATCAGCCTTATCAGATTGAGCGGGAAGGTTACTTTGTGCTGGATGGTGTGGATAGCACCGCTGAAAAGCCGGTGTTTAACCGTACCGTTACCCTGCGTGATACCTGGGCAAAAGCGAACAAATAGTGATAATTCGGCCACGGTTTAGTCGATCGTGGCCAGCTCTTCTTGCCAGTATAGTTTTCTGACCGTTTCAGCCAATTCAACCCCCTCTTAATTTGTTATAACTTCTTAGCTTAATAAAAAGGGATAACAAAAATAAGTGGGGAAAATCATGCTGAAAAAACTAAGATGCTATTTCGTTGTCGGCCTAACCATGGCTGCTTTGGCAGGTTGTTATAGTCCTGAAGGCCCAATTCCAGAAGCTAAAAAAGATGGCATAGCCCCGCAGTGGACAGATGCCGATGTAGACGCACTAGTGGTTGTTACCTACGAGTCTGCTCCTGCCATTCACCAGATCGATCACCCGGCCATGCCGGAGCAATGCAAAGACGTAAACTACCTGCGCTTTAAAACCCGAACCAGTTCTGACGATGCAGCTCAAGCGGATGCGACTCTGTTGTTAGTGCCTGGCATTTTAGAAGGGGCCAATGGCTTTGAGTACATCGGTCGTCAGCTGGTGTATATGGCAAAAACCTTTCGGGGTAAAGACATTGAGATCTGGGCGATGGATCGCCGCGCAAATTGTCTGGAAGACCTCACCGCCATGCAGGCAGCAGAACAGGCTGCCACGGTGGAAGAAGCCGAAGACCTGATTTTGGGTTATTACTATTTCGGTGAACAGGTTGAAGGTAAAACCTTTGCTGGCTTTTTGAAAGGGCGTGACATGCCTTTTCTGGTGGACTTTGGCATGGAGCAGTCCACGGAAGATATGTATGCGGTGATTCAGCATCGCATTCCCGATCCAGCAATCAGTCGTCAAAAAGTATTTGTGGGAGGGCACTCACTGGGTGGCGCGCATACTTCCATGTTTCTGGCCTGGGATTTAGATGGCAACCCACTAACACTGGATGATCAGGGTGCCAATATGGTGGCTGGTGCTATCGGTTTTGACACCACTATCGGTAATGTGTCTGACGCGGTGGGGGCTTCGCCTTCCAATCAAGCGCTTGTGGATTTGGAAACTGCAACTGAGCAAGCTCAAGCAGAAGTGGAAGAAGAGGGTGATACAGACCCTGCTGCTTCCTATCGTCGTTTGGTGAGTTGGATTGAGCGCGGTATTCTTCCCAAAAATATCGATATTCCCCTGGTTTTTAGTGCTGAAGCCATCGCCTTGCCAGAAGCGGTTGGTATCTTGGCGGCCAAGGCGCCTGATGAGGAAAGCCGTGTCTTGGATCGGCTTCCAATGTCGCCTGTGTTAAAAAATCTGTTCCGCTTTTTCCACACTAGAGACGCCAATAATTACAACTTTGGTCCTCATATTGAAGATTTTCGCTACACCAACGAAGCCCAAGTGGGGCTGATGTTTGACGATCATTTTTCCATTTTAAGTTTTCTTCAAACCAGTTTGGGCCATGTGCACGGGGGCGCTGTAGTGGGTAAATCACCGTTCTTCAATTTCATCCGTAGCGTGCCAATTCTGGGTAGTTTAGTGAATGCAGTGTCTGGCCCCAAAGAACAACATATTGCTGCCGATGCTGGTCCAAGCCGTCAACAGTTTGGTGAAGGCCCGCTCTATTCGTGGGCGGCGATGGATGAAATCGCCAGTCCCAGTGACAGCGCCTACACCGACGAAACAGGTCGTTATGAATACACCAACAATGTGGAAGAAATGGTGAGGATGGAGGATTTTGTGCGTGCCCTATATATTGGGCCCACCAACTTAACTGAGTGGTATTTCCCCGTGCGCATTGTGTTGGACATTGATGTGGCCTCGGAAACATGGGCACCGGAATTTGGTATAAATACTTTGTTCAAGCAGGCTTATTTAGAAGTGCCAACCTTGCTGCTAATGGCCAAAGGTGGTGGCTTACCATTTAATTTGCCAGAAGAAGAGAGGCCTTTAACAGTGGTTGAATTAGAAGGGCAGTCCCATTTAGATCCCATGTTCGCAACGGTGAACACGCCAGAATTACACGACAATCAGGTGGCCAACACCATTTTGGATTTTATGTTTGATCTTGATGGGCAGTAATTGATGACTCTGTTGCACTCGGATCAGAAGGGTGCAACAGGGTTCGTCGATAAAACTCAGTTACGTCGGGATGTTTCCGCCTGGCGTAATACCTTCAATGATCCCCGCAAGCTTTCTTTCATCTCCGTCCCATCAGGCAAGCTAATCAGCAGACGATTCCCTTTTTTCATCGCTTCCCATTGGCGCAAGTCCAGTTCCACGCTCACCATTAAGCGGTCGTCATAAATGCGACCCTGAGCGGTTCTATAGTAACGGTCGATTTCGATGCCCACGTCGATAAAAGGGAAATTAGGTGATTTGCGGTGCTTGTGAAGTTCCGGCAACTGCTCTTCTTTAATGGGAATTTCAATTTTCCCCCAAACCGTTTCGTTGGGCCTGGGCATTATCCGAACCTCTAATTGATAGCTCGGTGTAATGGCGACGTTTACACCGTCGCTGTTGCGTAAAGTCCAGGTACCCTGAGCCCAGCTCAAGCTGCAAAGTGCCATCAATACGGTGGCGGTAAATAGCCGAACACATGGTGCGAGCATGGTAAAAACCTCGAATTGTTGCTTTTCAATAGCATAGACCAAATATCTAAAGTAATGGTTTGAGGAGGGGATTGCCTTGAAATGACTCACGAAATGAGGAATAATCGCCCACCTTGTCGCAATGGTGATCCTATTGGTCCCCTCGCAACGATAACCTGTGAACCCCGCCAGGCCCGGAAGGGAGCAACGGTAACAGGCGACTCGTGTGCCGGGGTGTGGCTGATAGGGTCGCCTCCAATTCTTTTTCAATTCATTGGTTTATCAAACTACCCTGTCGTATTAAACTGGCGTCTTTGCCATTACCAACAGAATTAGAAACCCCTATTCATGAGTTATCAGGTTCTAGCCCGAAAGTGGCGCCCAAAAACCTTCCGAGAAATGGTTGGGCAAGAGCACGTTCTAAAAGCCCTCATTAACGCACTGGATCATGGCAGGCTGCACCATGCCTACCTGTTCACGGGTACGCGTGGAGTGGGTAAAACCACCATTGCCCGTATATTGGCAAAATCCCTTAATTGTGAGACGGGTATAAGCTCCGCACCCTGCGGCCAATGCAGTGCCTGTCAGGAAATCAATGATGGCCGCTTTGTTGACCTGATCGAGGTGGATGCGGCCTCCCGCACCAAGGTGGAAGACACCCGTGAACTGCTGGAGAACGTGCAATACGCGCCAACTCGCGGTCGCTACAAGGTGTATCTCATCGATGAGGTGCATATGTTGTCTGGTCACAGCTTTAACGCTCTGCTGAAAACCCTGGAAGAGCCGCCTGAGCATGTGAAGTTCCTGCTGGCCACCACCGACCCACAGAAACTCCCGATTACCATCTTGTCCCGCTGTTTGCAGTTCAGCCTGAAGGCCATGACCCCAGAGCGGATTGTGGGCCACCTTAAAATGGTGCTGGAAGCAGAGATGGTGGAATTCGAAGAGCCTGCTCTGTGGCAACTGGGACGTGCTGCTGATGGCAGTATGCGGGATGCCATGAGCCTTACCGATCAGGCAATTGCCTTTGGTAACGGCAAGGTAGTGGAAGACGATGTGCGAGCCATGCTGGGCTCCATCGATAGAGAATACGTATTCGGCTTGCTCGACGCCATGGCGGATAAAGACGCGCCAACCATGCTACAACGAATCGGTACCCTAGCGGAGCAGGGGCCTGATTACAGTGGTGTGTTAGCGGACTTGATTGCCACCCTTCATCGCATGACTGTGGCGCAATTGGTGCCCGATGCGGTAGATGACAGCGATGGTGATCGCCAGCGCGTGTTGGATTATGCACAACGGTTTGCTCCCGAAGATCTTCAGCTTTTCTACCAGGTGGCATTGCAGGGCCGAAGAGACTTACCCTTGGCACCCGATGCCCGTAGTGGTTTTGAAATGGTGCTTTTGCGCATGCTGCTATTTAAGCCCCAAGGTGTTCTTCCCAGTCAGGGAGCACCCCAAGGGGGAAAGTACCCTAGCCCTGCTGCGGCAGGGCCGACTTCTCAACCGCCTGCCACTGCAAGCCAACAGAATATTCCTAGCCAAAACCTTGGTAAGGCAGGGGATCATTTGTCTGCCATGAAGCAGGCATTGAACGGTGGTGGCTCTAATGCCAAGACAACCAGCGAGCCAGTTAAAAGCACTGCACCGATAGCGCCTACGCAGCATAAAGCATCGGCAAGTTCTGCACCTGTTCAGCCGCAGGTTGAGCCGAAGCCTATGCAACAGCCTTCTGTTCCCCGGTCGGCTAATGCGCCGCAGCAGCCCCAAACGCCTCCTGCATCAGCAAAAGCGGCCGAAGAAACTCTTCCAGTTAACAACGCCAGCTCCCAAAAAACCAAAGTGGTTAAGTTGAACGACGAATGGGCAGACCTCGTTGGTTTGCTAGAGCTGGATGGCCCAGTGCGAAACTTTGCCCGTAATTGTTGCCTTGAATCCAAAGAAGGCAATCAATGGCAGTTGGCGGTAAGCCCTCGATTTGAGGCTCTATACAAAGACGAAAACCGTCAACTTCTCGAGCAGGCCATAGCCAAATACTGTCAGGCCGATGCGACCATTAAGGTTTTGATTCAAGAGCCCAGTAATCCCACACCGGATCAACTATTGGCAAAATACAAAGAAAAGCGCAAAAATGAGGCAATAGCCTTGATGCAAGACGACCCCTTTGTGCAGGATCTGCAAAGCCTGTTTGGGGCCACCCTGGATAATAATTCCATAACCG
>JBFKSL010000104.1:0-10663 GCA_041626995.1 Ketobacter sp.
GAAGAGCAGTTACAGTTTTTAAGTAGTCATGATCCCCTTACCGGCCTGGTTAATCGCAGAGAGTTTGAATCCCGATTGAAGATGGCTTTAGAGTCTGTGCGTTATAGTCAGGATGCTTATGTTCTGCTTTATTTGGATTTAGATCAGTTTAAGTTGGTGAATGATACCTGCGGACATGTGGCTGGAGATGAATTGCTGCGCAAGGTTACGTCGCGGATTCGTGACGTAACTCGTGGTGGAGACACCGTGGCGCGGCTTAGTGCGGATGAATTTGGAATTCTTTTATCCAACTGCTCCATTGATGATGGTAAAAACATTGCCGATAAAATACGAAAGAAGATTCAGGATCTAAAATTTTCTTGGCAGGATCGAAGTTTTAATATTGGCGGTAGTATCGGTTTGGTGGAATTAAAAACCGATATTGACTCCGTTATTGATTTGATTAATCGAGCCGATGCTTCCTGTGAACAAGCCAAAACTTTAGGTCGTAATAGGGTTCATGTATTCGACCCCGAGAGTGTTGACTTGGCATACCAGCATTCACAAATGTTATGGGCTGCTAGAATCTCAGAATCCATAGAGAAAGACTATTTTCAGCTGTATGTGCAACCCATTATGGCTACTAGTCGTGCAGAAACTGGTGTCAGTTATGAGGTGTTGTTGCGTCTGAAATACGATGGTGAATTGGTGTTTCCAGGAACGTTTTTACCTGCTGCGGAACGGTATAATATGATGCCCAAACTGGATCGTTGGGTAATCAAGAATACACTTTCCTGGATGCGTAATAATGAAGACAAAATGGCAACAATTTGCGATGTTTCGATCAACCTGTCCGGGTTAACGCTAGGGGATAATGAATTTCCCAGGTTTCTTCGGGATCAATTTGAACGATTTAAAATCCAGCCAGAGAAAATATGTTTTGAAATTACTGAAACAATAGCGGTAACCAATTTGTCCAGCACCATAAAGTTTATCGAAGAATTTAGAGAGTTGGGCTGTAGCTTTTCTCTGGATGATTTTGGAAGTGGTTTTTCTTCCTATGGGTATTTGAAGAACCTGCCGGTGGATTACTTGAAAATTGATGGTGGTTTTGTAAAGGATATGGAAACCGATGAAATCGATAGAGCCATGGTTGAATCCATAAATCGTATTGGTCATGTAATGGGTAAGAAAACCATTGCGGAATTTGTAGAGAATGACAATATATTGGAGTTACTGAAAACCCTGGGTGTGGATTATGCCCAGGGATACGGAATTGCAAAACCCTTTCCTATTGATGATATTAAAGTGGAATCGTCACGCTCTTCCACCGGAAACTAGTCTCCAAGGTCATCCATTACGGCTTTCAAAAAGCGAGCCGCTTCGCCTCCAGTAACCACTCTGTGATCAAAACTAAAACTTAGCGGAAGGAAACGGTGGCTTTCAAAACCGCTTTCTGATTCCACCACTGTATTATACAGTTTTCCTGCGCCTAGAATGGCCACGGTCGGAGGAACAATGATTGGATTACCATAGCGCCCAGCAATGGTGCCAAAATTGGAGAGAGTAATTGTTGCGCCGGTCATTTCTTTAGGTGGAATAGTTCGGTTTTTAACGTCTTCCCGGATACAATTTAAGCCGTCGCGAAGATCTTCGATGCTGCGTTTTGTAATGTTGCGAAGCACTGGGACGAACAAACCATCGGGGGTATCTACAGCAATGCCTAAATCTACTTTATCAATAACCCGCAGGGTATCGTTGCTGCTATCAAACCATGCGTTTAGATTGGGCTCTTTTGGACAGGCATTTGCAATGGCGCGCACAAGGCGCATAGTTATGTCTTCGCCTTTAGGCCAGTGCTCAATGTCCACGTCATCTTGAATGGTGACTTTCACTACTTCAGCATGCGCCATTGCCATATTGCGTGCCATGCTACGGCGTACACCTTTTAACGGTTTGGCTTCACCTAAATCGCGCGTTAGCTGTGCTGCCTGTTCAATATCCTGGCTGGTGATCATGTTGTGATTGCCAGTGCCAGTGACTTGAGAAAGATCCACATTTAACCGCTTAGCTAATGCGCGTATGGCCGGGGTGGCTAAAGGAACAGATGCCTTCGGCTTATAGGGGCTACCAATAATAAATTGTTCTCGTTCCGATGACTGTACTTGCGCCGTTTCCATTTTTCCAACCACGGTTCCGGTGTCTTCTTGAGATTCTCCTTCGAATTCTAAAAGCGGTTCACCGGTGTGGATAAGATCGCCTTCTTCACCAAAGCATGCGGCAATAACGCCATCTTGTGGTGCTGGTATATCAACAATGGCTTTTGCCGTTTCCACAGAAACCAGAGTTTGCCCGGTTTTTACGTTGTCGCCGGTTTTAATATGCCACTCTACAATTTCCGCTTCTTGCAGGCCTTCGCCCAAATCCGGTAGTTTAAAATATTTCATGCCGCCCCCAGGGTTTGTTTAACACTACTTACGATGTCGTGTACCGTTGGCATATACAGGTTTTCCTGCTTGAAGTAGGGCATGGGAGTATCATATCCAGTTACCCGTGCTACAGGCGCTTTTAATGCATCAAAGGCCCGTTCATGCAGGGTTGCGGCAATTTCAGAAGCGACGCTGCAATGTTTTGCTGCCTCTTGTATAACAACTGCGTGTCCGGTTTTTTCTACAGAGGCAATCAGTGTGTCGGTGTCCATTGGGCTTAGGGTGGCTACATCAATCACTTCAGCAGAGATATTTTGCTGTTGCAGGATTTCAGCGGCTTGTAGGGTTTCGTGTACCATGGCCCCCCAACTGATTAGCGTAATGTCTGCGCCTTGTTTTAGTGTGTAGCAGGTATCTAAAGGTAAACCCACACCATCGTCGTAAATTTTCTGTTTCACCATACGGTAAATTCTTTTTGGTTCTAGAAATACAACCGGGTCGGGATCTTCAATGGCGCTGATCAACAAGCCATAGGCTCGGGTGGGAGAGGATGGAATCACTACCCGTAACCCTGGTATGTGAGCGAAAAGGGCTTCAGTGCTTTCAGAGTGATGCTCTGGTGCGTGAATGCCACCGCCATAAGGTGCACGTAAAACCATAGGACAGGTTAGGCGGCCTCGGGTTCGATTACGCAAGCGTGCGGCATGGGAAACCATGTGTTCAATGGTGGCGTAGATAAAACCCATAAATTGAATTTCTGCCACTGGTCGTAAATTTTGTGCAGCCATTCCAACGCTAATACCGGCAATTAGGGTTTCAGCCAGCGGGGTATCCATCACCCGTTTGCAACCAAAGCGATCTTTTAAACCGACGGTTGCTCGAAATACTCCACCGTTGGTGGCCACGTCTTCTCCCAGTACCACAACATTCGGGTCGGCAGTCATGGCGCGATGCAGTGCAAAGTTAACCGCCTCTACCATGGTTACCGTGTGCGGTGTTTTTGCATCGGGAGCTAAGTTATATAAACTGGATTGATCTAAATTTTCTTGCATACCCATATTAATGACCTCCCTCGGCAAATTGTGTGGCCTGCTTTTCCAATGCAATGGCTTTTTGTATTTGCAATTCCGCTGGGGTTTCTTCATATAAGTAATCAAACATGTGCTCAGCACAAGGTTGCGCTTGATTTAAGTATTCGTTAACCGCTGCTTCCACTTGTTCATTGCATTTGTCCTGTAATAATTTTTCTTTTTCTTCATCCCAAGCGTTTAACTTATGTAAATATGTCTGTAAGCGTTTAATGGGCTCCCGTTTCCAAGCATCGTTTACTTCTTCATGATGACGATAGCGGGTAGCGTCATCGGCAGTGGTGTGGTCTCCCAGTCGATAGCTTACCGCTTCAATTAACGTGGCCCCCTTACCTTGGTGGGCCTTGTCGATGGCATACAAGACAGCATCATAAACCGCACAAACATCGTTGCCATCCACTTGAAAACCTTCAATGCCAGCGGCAACGGCTTTTTGTGCAATAGTTTTTGCACCGGTTTGAATTTGTCTTGGTACGGAAATGGCCCATTGGTTATTGTTAACTACCGTTACCATAGGCAGTTGCCAGGTGCCGGCTAAATTAATGGACTCGTAAAAATCACCGCGAGAGGTTGCGCCTTCTCCGCAGGTGGTAACAGCGCAACGTTTTTCGCCGCGAATTTTAAATGCACTGGCTACACCTGCTGCATGAGTAATTTGAGTAGCGATTGGAACGCAGTTGGGAAAATCCTCAATGGCATCGCCACTAAAATGATTGCCCCATTCGTTGCCGCCCCAATATTGCAGTTGTTGCGTGAGGGAAACACCCCGGTATAGCTGAGTCGCTTGGTCTCGATAATAGGGCACAAGAACGTCTTGTTGGCTCATGGCGGCACCGATGCCTGTGCCAATGGCTTCTTGGCCAAGGCAGGATGCGTAGGTTCCCATTTGTCCTGTACGTTGCAATGCTACCACTCGCTTATCGAAGCAGCGCACCAAAACCATATGCTGATAAAGTTCGATGAGCTTCTCAATGTTTTGTATCCACTTGGGTAAGTCATCAATGGCAATACCTTCGCTGTCGATAAACTGCATTTGCTGGTAGGGTGTTTTGGTATAAAGCATGATGATCTCCTAGTGGCCATGACCGTAAAGAATTTCTTCCGCCAGTTGGTCTGCGATAACGGAGGGAGGAAGGTTTTCGGCTTTGGCACGATTAAATATTTCTAACAGAGTTTCACCGATGCCCCAGGTTTTATTGGTGATTTCGCTGTGTGTCGCGCGTAAATTCCCTAGCGAGACTTGAATCAAGCCGCCAGCGTTAACGATGTAATCGGGCGCGTAAAGAATGCCCTTATCATGCAGTTGCTGGCCGTGTTCAGTGTGTGCAAGTTGGTTATTGGCCGAGCCAGCGATGATGTCGCAATCAATGGTTTTTATCGAATCGTCGTTGATGATGCCGCCTAAACCACAAGGTGCCAAAATGTGGCAATGGGCTGAGGTATACTGCTCTGGTTCCACCGGTTCAGCATGGAAAGCAGTTCGTGCCTGTTGAACTTTGGTTTTGTCGATGTCGGATACCAGCAGTTTGGCACCTTCTTTAAAGAGCAGTGAAGCCAAACTAAAACCCACGTTACCTACACCTTGAATGGCAACAGTTAAACCTTCCAGTTTTGGGCTGCCGTAACGATGGGCTGCTGCGGCTTTCATACCGGCTAAAACGCCTAAGGCTGTATTAGGGGAGGGGTCAAGGCCATCGGTTTGGCTGCCGGAAACATAGGGGGTTACTTTTCCTACTTCATCCATGTCCGCCAGTGTAGTGCCGCTGTCAACTGCGGTGATATAGCGGCCGCCCAATTCATTTACGAACTTGCCAAAGGCTCGGTAAAGTTCGCCGCGATTAAAAGGGCCTTTCGGTTTTAGAATAACGGCTTTTCCACCACCTTGTGGCACTTTAGCTAAAGCAGCTTTGTAACTCATGCCTTTGGCCAGGCGAATCACATCATTAATGGCATCGTCATCGGTATCGTATTCAATGCAGCGACAACCTCCCAGCGCAGGGCCGAGATTGGTATTGTGAATGGCAATAATGGCTTTCAGTTGTGATTCTGCATCGGACTTGAAATGCAATTCACGGACACGAGCTTGCTCGATTCTGTCGAACATGGTGCTTCTCCTTCAAAACTTGGGTGGGGTAACACCCGGCGTTTCTCCAGTGACGCAAGCTTTTGTGGATCACACAAAACCTCACGAATACACGGACACATTTTTATTAACTATAACGGATAAATTTGCAGTTTGCCGAGAGCAAAAACTCGGAAATATTATTTAGTTTTGTAAATAGGAGAAGGATGGAGCTGTGGATAGGTGGGCTAACGCTCTGATTTTTCTGTTGTATTTATTAAGTTTTTAGACGCAATGTGAAAAATCCCATAACATCCTTTTGCTATAAGCCATAGCTTTATAACAAAAGGATGTTATTAAAAAGCAGGAACTAGTAAGGAAACTCTGTTTTTAAATTAACAGGGTTTACATAACCAGGTAGTGCGATGCTTTCTTGAGAGATGCTGATGTCATAACCTTCCACTGCTGGTTCACCGTATCGGTAAATAGAAGCAGGCACCTCAGATAAAACCTGATCTTTATAACTGGAAAGTTGCGCTTGGGTGTTTTCCAATTTCTGCTGATAGTTATTCCATTCTTCGTTGCTTACTTGCTTTTGCAGGTAGTCATTACACCATTGATTGGAAAGTACCACTGCCGTGGCATTATTGCCGCCAAAGCCTTTGGAGTTCAATAAAGCCGCTTGTAACTGACCTGGTTCATACTGTCTGTGTGTGGTGCTTAAAGACAGGTGATCTTGATAAATATCATCAGCAAATTCATTAACCGTTGTGATGCCTGGTAAAATGCCGTGCTCAAAAATGCCCAGGGTGGCGCTAAGTTGATCACCACTGGCAGGCCCTAAGGAGTGGCCCACAAAGCATTTGATTGCGGCAACTGGCCAGTCTTTAATCTTAAACTCTTGTGCCATGGAGTTCAGAATGTGAGATTCGGTAACGCGGTTTTGTGGGGTGCCAGTGCCGTGGGCCATCACAAAGCTGCGGTCTAAGCCACCCTGTAGCGCTTGCTTCATGTTGTCTAGGGCACGGCCAATGGTGAGGTAGTTGCCCACACCAGGAGCAGAAATTGAACGTTTAATGCCGTCTGCATTAACAAACACGTTGGGTACAGCGCCATACACTTTTGCACCAAGTTTCAATGCCAGTTCAGGGCTGCACAGCACAAAAAACTGACCGGATTCAGCCATGGTGAAACCGCAGTTTTCAGCAAAGGGACGACAAGCGCGGCGGTGGTCGGCCGTGTCGCTACCGTCTAATTTTTTCAGACCTTCGTCATCGGCCAAAGCGCTCATGGAACGGTAACCGTCCATCACTTCCAACACTACCGGCGCTTCGGCAGCGCCCACTACTGCAAGTTGTGCGCGGCCTGATTGAATGTCTTCCACACCCATTCTTAAGTTATACAGGAAGGACGCACAGGCGCCGATTAAAGAGCCGGTGGAGCCCACGTTGCCAAGAACATAGGCATTAACGAAATCCGCTGGCATGTCTGCCAGGCTCATGGGGCAGTGTTTGGAGCTAACGCGCTTACCCATTAAGTTGCTACGCAACATGCCGCCGCCGCCAAACTCATCCAGTTGACCCATAGCGCTGCTGGCGTATACGCTAATTTGTTCAGGTGAAACCAAGGATTGTATGTGGCTCCAATCCAAACCGGTGGCGCGTAATGCATCAGAAGCCGCATACACTGCCAGTTGCAATCCACGTGGATGGTTGCGGGAAGAGTAAGTGTCTTCCAGTTTGAAACCTGAGGGTAGTTGGCCTGCAGCACCAACCGCGAACGGTTGATAATCGTTGATTAGAAACTGGCTGGGTTGGTTGCTGGTGATTTTAAACTGATCGTTGCCAACGGGTTCGATATGCCAATCTGCAGGAGGCTGGTTGGGCAAATCTTTTTTTGAAATCAAAAATTGAAATGCTTGTTTGTCTCCCTGCACTTCAATGGTTTTTTGCAGGTGCACGTTGTCCACATCGAAGTAACGTTTTTCCACTTTTCGAATCAGAGTACCGTTAAGAATGGTTTGTTCATCCAGGTTGCCTTCGCCTCCGTTCTGCATCAATACAGAAAGGCTTTGCAGGCATTCGGCCTTCTGCGTGGCGGATAGGGCGTCATACACCATGCGCATATAGCCGTGGTGGAATGAGCTGCGACCGGCGGCATTTATACCACCAAAACCAATAATTAACGGTAAAGCTTTCAAAAGAATGTTCTCCAACAACGCGGATTCGGATCAGCGAGAAACATTGTAAGGCCTACAGTCTACAAGGCTAGACCTATCAGTCATTTTACAGACAGCAAAATGAAACCATTTGTAAAAGTGTAAGAAGGTGTGTCCATCGGCCCATTAAATATAGGTTATTCAGGCGTTTTAGGTGGGTAATTCGGACAGAAGGGTTGCAAGTGGGCATAGAAAAGGCCGGTACTTCCGGCCTTCTCATTCATAGTATTGAATTCAGAGGCTAAATGATTTCAAGTGCCATGGATGTGGCTTCTCCACCGCCGATACAAAGGGAAGCAACACCGCGTTTACCGCCGGTTTTCTTCAGGGCGTGAATCAAGCTCAGAATAATGCGCGAGCCAGTGGAACCAATGGGGTGGCCAAGAGCACAAGCACCACCATGGATGTTCACTTTGTCATGAGGAATGTTGTGCTTTTGCATGGCTAGCATGGTTACCATGGCAAAGGCTTCGTTGATTTCAAACAGATCTACATCGCTCGCACTCCAGCCGGTTTTAGCAAACAGTTTTTCCAGTGAGCCAACCGGTGCCAGGGTAAACTCTGATGGATGTTGCGACTGTGTGGTGTGGGCTACGATGCGTGCCAAAGGTGCTAAGCCTTTTTCTTTGGCAACGGATTCGCGCATTAATACCAACGCAGACGCACCATCTGAAATAGAGCTGGAATTTGCTGCCGTGATGGTGCCATCTTTAGCGAAAGCCGGGCGTAGGCCTGGAATTTTTTCAATGTTGGCGTTGCCTGGTTGTTCATCATGCTGAACAACTGTTTCGCCTTTGCGAGTTTTAACCGTTACTGGAACAACTTCTGCGTCGAAGGAACCATCTTCAATGGCTTTTTGTGCCCGTTGTAAAGAGGAAATGGCGAACTCGTCCATAGCTTCACGGGTTAGGCCTTCTTTGTCGGCTACTTCCTGTGCGAAGGTGCCCATGGCGCGACCGGTTTTGGCGTCTTCCAAACCATCCAGAAACATGTGGTCTTTGATTTCAGCATGACCCATGCGCAAACCCGCGCGAGCCTTTTCCAAAACATAAGGGGCGTTGGTCATGCTTTCCATGCCGCCGCTAACCATTACGTCGTTGCTGCCTGCTTTAATCAGGTCGTGAGCCATCATGGTCGCTTTCATGCCGCTACCACACAGTTTGTTGATGGTGGTGCAGCCAGTGGCGGTGGGTAGGCCCGCATCAATGGATGCTTGTCGGGCAGGTCCTTGTTTTAAACCGGCTGGAAGTACACAGCCCATAATCACTTCTTGCACGTCTTCTGGTGCCAGGCCAGCGCGGGAAACGGCTTCTTTGATGGCAATGGCGCCCAGTTCGGTGGCGGTTACGGCGGATAAAGAGCCTTGGAAGCCGCCCATTGGGGTGCGGGCACCGTTTACAATTACTACTGCATCATCACTCATGGTGTAGTCCTAAATTCTCTAGTTAAAGTCAGTGATATGGGTCGAGGTGGGCAATTTTAGCGGGAAATGGGCCACAGAGCTAACCAACTCTTACTCCAAATGGATTAAGTGGATTTATTTAGCAAGGCAGCAGGGGTGGAGGCTGCCCGTTTGGTGGCGCTTTTCACTTGCATCAACTGGTTGGCTAGGAAGGTAGTAAAGGCGTCTTCATTAATCGGTTGGCTGTAATAGTAGCCTTGCGCTATATCGCATTCGCACTCTTGAAGATATTTAATTTGATCTAGCGTTTCAGTGCCTTCGGCAATAACCGAAAGTCCCAGACTGTGCCCTAACTGAATGATGGCATCTACGATGGTGCCGTTGTCGGGATCTTCCAGCATGTCATGAACAAAAGCGCGGTCGATCTTCACTTCGTCCATAGGCATTTTTTTCAAATAACTCAAAGAAGAATAGCCTGTACCGAAATCATCTATTCCTAATTGCACACCGATTTTTTTAATTTCTTTCAGTAGGCGAATAGCCAGGTCGACATTTTCCATTACTGCCGTTTCAGTAATTTCCAAAATGAGATAATGAGGCGGGATGCCTGTTTCTTCTACTAAGTGTTTAATGGTTTGGACTAAATTGGATTGATGCAATTGTATGGGGCTTACGTTAATGGACAGTGTCATGTGGTTAAAGCCTTCGTCATGCCAACGCTTTAAGGTTTCGCATGAAGCCTTTAGCACCCACTCACCAATAGCTACAATTGCACCGGTACGTTCTGCCAGAGGGATGAATTCAACGGGGGACACAAGGCCTTTTTCAGGGTGGTGCCAGCGCACTAACGCTTCTGCACCACGCACTTCACCAGTCACCAAATTTACTTGAGGTTGAAACACTAATTCTAACTGATTGTCTTCCACTGCCTGTGAAAGTTGTTTTTCCAAAACTTTCGCTTCGCGAATACGTTGATCCACATTGGCCACATAAAACTGGTAGTGATTACCGCCCTGTGATTTCGCCAGCTGCATAACGTTCTCGGCATTTTTCAATAGCTGATCAGCGGTGGCTGCATCATTGGGGTACATGGTGATGCCAATGGTGGCGGAAAGGTTTATGGGGTGATCGTCCAGCGGGAAAGGTGCGCGCACACAATCCAATAATTTCTGGCCGATATCTGCTGCTTGGTAATGGTTATCTAAATGAGTAATCACCATGGCAAATACATCGCCACCCACACGTGCGATAGTGTGCTCTGGACTCAGTTCCGATCGAAAGCGATCAGCCAGGTTAAGTAATAATTTATCACCAGCGTGATAGGAATGAATCAGGTTTACGGATTTAAAATCATCGAGAGCGCAATATAAAACGGCAAACATATCCTGGTGAGTGTTGGCTTCTTGTATGGATTGTTCAATGCGCCGCACTAATAAACTGCGGTTGGGAAGCTCAGTAAGCATGTCGTAATTGCTTAGCCGCTCC
>JBFKSL010000105.1:0-10624 GCA_041626995.1 Ketobacter sp.
GCATCCAAAATGGAGCGCATTCTTTTTTCGCTTCGTTTTAAGGCAATTTCCGCCAACTTGCGGTCGGTAATATCCTGAATGGTGCCGGTTTCCCTGACCGGGTCACTGTCTTTACCTAAAAACACCTGCCCAGCCAAACGTACGTATTTTTCCTGGTTGTTTTTACAGATCACCCGATGATCACACTGATAGCTCCCCCCTTTGTAATAAGCAGAGGCCACTATTTCTGTCACCTTTTCCAGGTCATCTGGGTGAATAATGGATTCAAAGTGACGAATTTCTTCATGATCATTTTCCATACCCAATACAGCACGCGCTTCCGCCGACCAGTAGGTTTCACCGGTTTCAAAATCACGATTCCAACTGCCCATTCGAGCAATACGCTGTGCTTCCTTCAGGCGCTCCTCTGACTGCTCAAGCTTAACGTCTTTCACACTCAGACTTTCTTTATAGTGGCTGTACAACCACATCCAGGCAACGGTAAAAGCCACCACAAGACCACAACTTACCCACATCCATATAGAGGTAGCGTCAGAATTTGATCCGCTCTGCTCGTAGATGATTTCGATGGCTTCGCTTGCCAAGCTGAACTGGGGAAACAGGCAAAAAACACACAACAGTAACTTACCATGTCCCATTTGCCGCACCAGTGTCTTGCCAGCCCGAAGTGCTATGCTGATAATATCCCGCAAGGGAGTCTCCATGATTAATTCATTATCCATTCTTCTCATTATAGACAACGCCCATAGAACCACGTGAAATTCAGTAACCAATTGACAAACAAGCCATTGGGGCAAGAATGAAGTTAACTCGCCTATTGCTAACAGCGGCAATAACCCTATGTTCAGTACAGATATGCCAAGCCACCGAAGCCGGCCCCGATGAACCTGCTCCGGTGCCCGTTGCGACAGAAACCGAGAAAGCCACTCCAACAACGGATCAACCTGTCAGCAAAGACAAGCAATGGGCACGTACCATTTCCCTGCTCAACAACACCATTGCGCCGGGCACGTTTCGAACACTGTATTGGTCACCAGGCCTATCTATGAACAGCTTGAACACGCCAGTGCCAGTACTGGTAAGTCATGGAGCGGAACCAGGGCCTACCCTGTGTTTAACCGCCGCGATTCATGGCGATGAGTTGAATGGCATCGAAATTGTGCGCCGCGTATTGCACCAAACAGAACCAGATGATTTATCCGGCACCATTATTGGCATGCCCATTGTGAATCTTGATGGATTTCGACGCGCTTCGCGCTATATGACGGATCGTCGCGACATGAACCGTTTCTTCCCAGGCAACCCCAGCGGCAGTTTTGCTTCGCGAGTGGCTCACTCGCTATTTCATAAAGTGATTTTGAACTGTGACTATTTGCTGGATATCCACACCGGCTCTTTCAAGCGCACCAACCTCACTCAGCTGCGAGCGGACCTGAACAACAAATCCATTCTGAAATTCAGCCGACACTTTGGTGGTATGAGCGTGCTGCATCACGCAGGTGGAGTGGGAACACTAAGAAGAGCCGCCGCCGATGCAGGCATCCCCGCCATCACCATGGAAACCGGTGGCCCCCATATTTTGGAGCAAGAAGCAGTGGAAATTGGGGTGAAAGGTGTAAAAAACATGCTGCACAACCTGAACATGTATAAAACCCTGCGCCTGTGGATTATTCCGCAACCGGTGTTTTATCAATCCACCTGGGTACGCTCCAATCAGGGAGGGATGATGCTGGCCATGGTGGAATTGGATGAGAAAGTGAAAAAAGGACAAATGTTGGGGCGGGTAATCGATCCCATCACCAACACCAGCAGCGATATCGTATCACCCATGGACGGCATTGTACTTGGCAAAGCAGTGGATCAGGTGGTGAGCCCCGGCTATGCCACCTTCCATATTGGCATCATTACCAGTGAAGAGAAATTAACCGAGCCTTTGACGGATGACGCTCTGGCACCCAGCGCGGATGCCAGCAACAACAAACAAGAAAGCCCAGCGCAGGCCATTCCAATTGAAGCACAACCGAAACCGGTGCCACATACGCCACCCCCACTGCCAGCACCCGACAGCGAGGATGAATCCATGCTGGATATGGATAGCTGAATTATTTGTTCAGCAGAAAGTTCACCACCTCGAACAGCTCCTTCTCAGAGCCCGCCATGCTAACACTGGTTTGGTACTTACCATTTACCAGAATGGCGGGCACACCGCGCACCTGATACTTGGAGAATAGCGCACCAGCTGTCTGCACCTTGCTTTTCACCCCTTCAGACTGCCAGACCTGTTCCGCATCTTCTACGCTGATACCCAGGGATGCCATATAGTCCAAGGCCTCTTTTTGGGTATGGATATGCCTGCCCTGCTTATGAATATAGTCAAACGTTTTGGGAACATTGTCCCCCAGCTTATCCAAGGCTTCCAAGCTGTAATACAACTGCGCCAGCACCTGGAACTTTTTATTCCATGTAGCAGGCACTCGCTCAAATTTCACTGTGTCTGGCTTGGCTTTCAGCCATTCCTCCACATGAGGTTCAAGATGATTACAGTGAGGGCAACCAAAACTGAAGAACTCGATCACGGTTTTCGACGCAACCGGGGCATCACCAATGGTTTTGTAGTGCACGCCCTCCACAAAACGCTCCATACTAAAGGCCGCCGCATTCAACGACAGCAGCAACGCCAGGCCGAAAACAACCAGCTGATTTATTTTGTTCATAATTCACCCTCTTATTATTGTTTCAATAAAACCATGCTCGGCAGCATACCAGCTTAGGGCAAACACCCCAACATTCTGATTTTTGTGCCTTTTCGTTAAAAATTGATCTTCCTCAGCCATTCAGTTTAAGGAACCCACCTATACTACATAGAATAGTGTTAAGGTGTTTTATGTTCAGTATTCAAAAGCAAGCCAGTAAGTTCGCTTGGCGGGTCATTAATAACCGCTCCCATATTGTGCAGGATCTTGCATTGGCGGTGCGCCATAGCTGGACTCTGCCCTTCCTCGCCACCCCCTGGAATGCCGAAGCCCTAACCAACTCAGAACTGCACCCAGGCAGTTACAACAACCTGGGCGATGTCATCAATCTAAGCCTGCAAACCATGGTGCCGCTGGAGCGACGCACCTACAGCCCGGGTACTATAGCCTGCTACCCAGAGCATTTTGCGTCCAGCTCAGCGCGGGAAAAGTGGTTTTTCATTAACGGCATATGCACCTCCCCCCCTATCGCCATTCTTAACGGCCTGGAACTGGCGAAAGCCTTTCATCGTCCCATTCACCTGATCCATACCCCCACTTACGGTGCTGCTTGGGATCTGTGGGATTCCATCACCGCTCGCACGTTGCGTAAGGATGGCAAGCTGTCACGACCGGCTTACGATGTGGTGAAAGAAGCGCTGGTGCATCACGACAAGGTGGTCATCGTTGGCCATTCCCAAGGCACCATTGTGAGCAGTTATATAGCCCGCAAGCTGTTGAAAGATAAGAAATACCGGCACCATGCTCCAAAACTGGAAATCTACTGCGTTGCTGGGGTGGCAGACAGTTTTAAAATTGACCATGAGCTAAGCGAGCACTTTGGCCGAGGCGTCCCCTACGTTGAGCATTTTGCCAACGGCATGGACTTTTTCTGTCGCATTGGTGTGCTGGCCCACCTGGAAAGCACAGCCGGTGCGGTTTTTACCATTCCAGAGCGCACCGGTCACTTACTCAACGACCACTATATTCCCGGTATCTGGCGAGGTGAATACTGTGGGCAAAGTTCACGCCTGTTTAAATACATCGACGGCAACACCCCCAGCTCCACTGACTATGTGCATCACGAACTTAAGCTGTAATGCACCTTAATCTGTTGTCATAAAGGTTTCGATGGCAGAGGCCTGCTCCATGCCATCGTGATAGCCCAAAGCAATCAACTCCTGACAAAATCCCCGCTCAAACAACAGATAGCTGAGAATACTGGAGCCCGAACTTTTAGTAGCACCAATGCCATGTAAAAACACCCGAATGCTCACGGGCAGCACATGCAAATACTTAGAGGCGATTCGATCCAAACACTGGGTAGGGGAAATCACCAAGCAATCCACAGGACGCAAGGTTGACGTGGTTTTCTTGCGCACATTCTCAGGTATCACCTTGAGCATTTCATTGATACGCTCCAAGCGTTCGATATCGTATTCGAGGCTATCCAAGAACACACTATTCATCAAATGGCCACTGATTTGCGCTAAGGAAGGATAATCCTGTAATGGTTTTTGAATCTGCGGTGCGGAACGGTTACCAGACACCCCCACCACCAACACCTTTTTCGCACCAAGATGCAAAGCCGGGCTAAGGGGCGCCATTTGCCGCACAGCACCATCACCAAAATATTCCCTATTGATTCTTACCGCTGGAAACACCGCTGGGATGGCAGAAGATGCCAACAGATGATCCAAACCCAAATGGGTTCTTAAACCGATGCGTTGAAAGCGTTTCCAGGCACTGATATCCGGCGTTCCCTGAAAAAACGCCACCGAATGCCCAGAACTATAGCCAGACGCAGTGACTGACACCGCTCGCAAATAACCTGCATCAATGGCAGCCTGAATCTGATCAAACTTGATCATGCGCTCCAATAACTTAGCCAAAGGGCTGTTATTAAGCATGGAAACCGGGCGATTTTTACTGGCCACCAGCATACTCAGCAGCCAGCGCACCGCCGTACTAAACACGCCAACCGGGTCTGATCGATACACCTGATAGGGCCGAAATGCTTTCCATACATGCTCAATGTTATAAACCGCATTACGGAAGTTATCCGCATAGGCAGCCAGTGCTGCAGCATTAATTGCCCCGGCAGAGGTTCCTGATATAATTCCAAAAGGATTGCGAGTGGATTCCGGCATAATATCGGCAATGGCTTTTAACACCCCCACCTGATAAGCTGCCCGGGCGCCACCCCCTGATAGCACCAACGCGCTATGATGGTGTGTATCAGTACTATTGATTCTACGCATTCATATTTTTTCCTAAATCCTTGTTTTAACTGTAGCAGTTATGAAACCCAGCAGCACACATCTTATATTGATTCGTCACGGACAAATTCAAGCCAACCTGGACAAACGCTGGCACGGCTGGACCGACAGCGCCCTGACCGATGCCGGCAAACAACAGGCGCAACGAGTAGCAGAACGCATTGCAGAACAACATGCTGATGTAAGCGCCATATACGCGAGCCCCCTGCAACGCACCTACAACACCGCCAAACACATCGCGGAACTGTTGAACTTAGACGTGATTGAAGAGCCCCGCATTAAGGAATACGGCATTGGCGTGCTGGAAGGGGAAAAGTTTAGCGATCTGCACACCCAGCATGAGTTTTTTAAGCAAGTGAATGCCAATCCGCACTATGCACCAGAACAAGGGGAATCCATTCACCAGGTAGGTGACCGGGTTACCAGTGCTCTACAAAGCTTTTTGCAAAACCACCCTGATGAGAAAGTAATAGCGGTTAGCCACGGTGCTGCACTGGCATTAGGTTTAGCAGGGATTTTTGATCAGGATTGGTACGCTTGGGATAAATACCAATTTAAGAATACATCGGTTACGGAAGTGAAGTTAGGCGAAAACCCAGAGCTGGTGCTACTAAATTGTATTGATCACCTAGACGAATACGAAGACTGAAACCCTTTCGGCCTTCGTATTCACTCGCATTAGCTTGACATGTTGCGGCCGTAAAAAATCTCCAACATTTCGCGGCGCAACTTGCGACTAATATGCTCCTGCTCTTCGGCAGAAAGCTCATCCACACCCAAACCAAACAAGTAATTATCCAAATCAAAATCCTTTAGCAGCATTTTGGTGTGGAAAATATTTTCCTGATACACATTCACATCGATCATTTCATACAGATCCAATGTTTCATCCAGAAAATAATTTTGAATGGAATTAATTTCGTGATCGATATAGTGCTTGGTGCCATCCACATCACGAGTAAAGCCACGCACACGGTAGTCCACAGTAACGATATCAGAATCCAACTGATGGATCAGATAGTTCAACGCTTTCAACGGCGAAATCAAGCCACAGGTAGACACATCAATATCAACACGAAAAGTGCTGATCCCGTTTTCATTGTCGGGGTGTGTTTCTGGATAGGTATGTACCGTCACATGGCTTTTATCCAAATGCGCAACCACGGATTCTTTCAACGGACCAGGCTCTTCCTTGGTTGGATCCTCTGAAGGTGCAATGGGGTGCTCAGCAATCAACATGGTGACGCTGGCCCCCTCTGGATCGTAATCCTGGCGGGCGACATTCAGTATGGTGGCACCAATAATTTCCGTCACAGTGGTAAGAATTTGAGTTAACCGTTCGGCGTTATACAGCTCATCAATATACTCACGATACTCCTGACGATGCTCAGGAGTTTTGGCATAACAAATATCGTAAATATTAAAGCTCAAGGATTTGGTTAGGTTATTAAAACCATGTAGCTTCAGCTTGTGTGGAATTTCATTTTCGTTCATCGACAGTGTTCTCTAAACCACAGGTGTTATGGACGGGAAAACGTAAAACCCGAGATGGGTGGATGCCAAATCAACTGCACCATTGTTCCATCGGGGTCTTCACAATAAAAGCTTCTGGCACCGTCACGGTGAGTGCGCGGTTCAGTGAGCAGGGTAACATCATTCGCCTTTAAATAGGCGTACCATTCATCAACAGCCGATTCCTGGTCAATTACAAAACCAATATGATCTAACTTTTGACGTTCGCCTTTCACAATGGGAGATGGAGCGCGATGCAACGCAAGGTTGTCACATCCAGAGCATAGATACAGATTATCTGAATCGGGGCGCCACTCTTCCTTCATGCCTAACAGGCCCACATAAAACTGCTCGCAGGCCTCAAACCTTTCCACAAACAGGGCCACATGACGCATGCCACCCATGGCGCCTGGACGTTGCACTATTCTACCGCCTCGTGCATTTCGTAACTGTGGGTCACTTCCACACCGGCTTTGGTCATCATAATCGATGCGGAGCAGTATTTTTCGGCAGACAACTCAACCGCCCGTTTCACTTGGTTTTCCTTCAGGTTTTTACCCGTTACCACAAAATGAAGGTGAATTGACTTGAATACCGCCGGCACATCATCAACCCGCTCGGCTTCCACCTGAGTCACACAATCGGTGACTTGCTGACGTGATTTCTTCAAAATATGAATCACATCGAAAGAAGAGCAACCACCCACACCCAGCAGCATTAATTCCATGGGACGCACACCCTGATTTTTACCGCCATGATCCGGCGGCCCATCAATGATCACGGTATGACCAGAGCCGGACTCAGCTTGAAATTTCACTTCACCTTCCCAGCGCACGGTGGCTTTCATTGGCCATGCTCCCCTGTATCAGTTGCTCTCAAATTTTCGCGCACAATATCATAATCACACCGGGTTGTGTGTAAAAAAACCGGGAATTTCTGGTCATTATTTCATCAATTTTTTGCTTTTACCGATGAACCGTCAAACTGCTCAATCAAACGGCGCAATACATCACACACACAATCTTAAATTGCACCTATAATTAACTGATAATTATGAGTATTTGAGCCCCTTAAAAAGCGCAAAGTTGATCAAACCCCTCTATTCTTGCTGTGAAAGTAGCAACGCTAGGGATTTACAGCCATAATGGGTAGACTAACAAAATCAATTGCTGATATTGGGTCTCAACGGAATTGATTCACAACTTTAGGTCAGACAATGACAATTAAACAAAATAGCCTTATCCCCGATTTAGAGAATTTTCTTGCGAATTGCCACCGCCGCAAATACCCCGCAAAAAGTACGCTGATCTATGCCGGTGATGATTCCGATGCTCTTTACTACATTACGAAAGGTACGGTAATGGTGGTAATTGAAGACGATGATGGCCGTGAAATGATTATGGCCTACCTCAATGAAGGGGACTTTTTCGGTGAAATGGGGCTGTTCGATGAAGATGCTGGACGTAGCGCCTGGATTCGCGCCAAAACCGAATGCGAAGTGGCAGAAATCAGCTACAGCAAGTTTAAGCAGCTTGCCAAAGAAGATGCTGACGTTCTATTTACGGTCAGCGCGCAAATAGCGGGCCGCCTACGAGCCACCACCCGCAAGGTAGGTGACTTAGCCTTTTTGGATGTCACTGGTCGCGTTGCCCGTACTCTGATTGATTTATGCAAACAGCCCGAAGCCATGACTCACCCTGACGGCATGCAAATCAAAATCACCCGACAGGAAATTGGCCGTATTGTTGGCTGCTCCCGCGAGATGGTGGGCCGGGTATTAAAGAACCTGGAAGAGCAAGGCTTGATTCAGGTGAAAGGCAAAACCATGGTGGTGTACGGAACACGCTAAGCGTACCCAGAACACAAAAAGCCTCCATATTAGGAGGCTTTTTTATTTCTACTGATCCAGTTTTACTGTTCAGTGGATTCCTCAGGCTGTTCCTCTTCGAGGCTCACCTCTTCCACTTCAACCACACCTTCTGGCTGACTCTCGGCGTTTTCTTCAGATAGCCAGTAGCCAAACCCGATATTTAACGCGATCAACGTGCCAAATATGGCAATAACGTGTCCCATGATATTTCTCCTATATACTGCTGGCCCGAATATAAATAACCGGGCCACCATATCGTACTGAAAGGGAATTGACTAGAACAGGAAGCGACAATTTAGCGGCACGATTACAGAAAATCACTACAATTTGCGACCGCACAGTCAGAACAGTGAGTCTTTTTCCTGGTCAACCTCTTCAACCTGCACCTCACCAGCCTGCTGCGCTTCGGGCTCTTCGGGTTTGTCGGTCGCTATCGCACTAAAACCCAGATTCAAGGCAACCAAAGTACCCATAACAACGATTAAGTGGATCATAACTACCTCCGAAGAAAACTATACGCCGTATACCCCACTTAGTGGCGGCACTATACTTTAACTTCCCTTATGTCTCCAGCCGGGTTTTGTTGCAGTTGAAACAATTTGTGTAAACTTTGTTCAACCGCAACATCTGCGCAGGTAAGATTTTATTGAGGTGCTGTCTCTGAAGCTGCTTCTTCCACTGCTTCAGGGGCAGTGTCTTCTACGGCCTCAACAGATTCCACTTCAACCACTCCCTCAACTTGAGGCTCATCATTTTTGCCGCTCTCTGAGCCTACGTAGACGATACCTAAGTTGATGGCGACCAGAGCGCCTAAAATTGCAATAAGTTGCATTCAATTTTCCCCTAACCAAAACTGTCTTTGTTCTGACTGGTGACACTAACAAATTTCGCCACCAATACTGTGATCAGAATCAACTCCGAACGATTTAGTATACGCTGATAACTCGCCTAAGAAACGCAAAGCTCAGCCTATACCCTTGTAATACTTAGAAAAACAATGATTGGAGAGTTTGGCCTGGATGCTCCGTGCGCATAAATGCCTCCCCCACCAGAAAGCTATTCACCTGATGCTCACGCATCAGGGATACATCGGCGTGGGACAGTATACCGCTTTCTGTCACAACAATCCTATCTTTTGGAATCATCGGCAGCAGATCAAAAGTGGTTTGCAGAGACACTTCAAAAGTGTGCAGATTGCGGTTATTTATGCCCACCAGGGTCTGATTTAAGGGTAGGCTTCTCTCCAACTCTTCTCGATTGTGCACTTCGATCAAAACATCCATACCCAAATCCGTGGCGGCTTGGGCAAGATCTTTCATTTGTGCGTCATCTAGGCAGGCCGCTATCAACAAAATGCAATCGGCGTTGATGGCACGGGCTTCGGCAACTTGGTAGCTGTCGACGATAAAGTCTTTGCGAATTACGGGTAACGTGCAGGCGGCCCGAGCTTGCATCAAATAGTCTTCATGGCCTTGAAAGAAATCACGGTCAGTAAGAACACTCAAACATGCAGCTCCGCCCTGCTCGTATGAAGCCGCAATTTCCGCCGGATTAAAGTTTTCCCGAATCACGCCCTTACTGGGGGAGGCTTTTTTGGCTTCCGCAATCACAGCAGACCGGCCTTGATCTAATGCTGACTGCATGGATGCCACAAAACCTCTGGGAGCATCCGCATGCTTGGCTTTTTCCAGCAACTCGGCTTCGGATGTCGCGGGCTTGCGCTCAGCGATTTCCTGCCATTTTCGATCAACGATTTTCTTTAAAACGGTTGGGGTATCTTTCATGGGATCACTACTGCTTTTCGTTTTCTTGTTTGTACACTTTGCTTAGCTGTACCAAATCGTTCAATTTTGCCATGGCCATACCACTGCCAATCGCATCCTGAGCCAGAGCCACACCTTCTTTTACGCTATCAGCCAAACCCGATACATAAATAGCGGCACCTGCGTTCAGCGCCACAATATCTGCTGCTGGGCTGGGCTTTTTGCCTAACACATCTTTAATGATTGCCAGGCTTTCTTCCACGCTACCTGCCGCCAAGGAGGAAAGCGCTGCTCGTTCCATACCGAAATCTTCAGGCTGTAAGGTGTATTCTTTAATTTCGTTCGGTGTGGCCTCTGCCACAAAGGTTTCAGCTCCGATACTGATTTCATCCATACCATCGGCAGAGTGTACTACCATGACATGCTCACAGCCCAAGCGCTGTAGGGTTTCGGCAATGGGCCGCACCC
>JBFKSL010000106.1:0-10546 GCA_041626995.1 Ketobacter sp.
AATATGCACGGATAACAGTTTCGTCCACTTTGGATTCCAAATTGAAGAAACCAAAACGTTCCCAATCGCCACGGTACTCTTCTTCCACATCAAAGTCTTTATACTTAACATGGTGAGGAGGACATTCAAGTTGCACATAGCCACCAGCACGGAAGTTGACCACTTCCCCTTCTGGTAATTCCAAGCACAGCTCTTTGATAAAGGTAGCCACATTGTGATTGGAGCGAACGGTGGTTTCCCACTTTTTCACACCAAAGAATGCTTCGTCCAGCTCCACTTTCATGTCTTGCTTAACCGCAACCTGACAAGACAAGCGCCAGCCTTCTTTTACTTCACGTGGAGTGAAATGACTTTCTTCCGTAGGAAGAATATCACCACCACCCTCTTTCACGATGACTTTACATTGGGCGCAGGTACCACCGCCGCCACAGGCAGAAGATACGAAAATACCTTTGTCAGCAAGCGTGTTTAACAGCTTACCTCCAGCAGGTACATCGATACCCTTCTCAGGGTCATCATTGATATCCAGGTGCACATCACCGGTACTTACCAGGCGAGAACGCGCTACCAAGATCAATGCCACCAACGCGAGAACGATGGCAGTGAACATGACTACGCCGAGTATAATTGTTGATTGATCCATTTCTGTTTCCCCCGCCTCTTACAACTGAATGCCAGAGAAAGACATGAAGCCCAAGGACATTAAACCAACGGTGATAAAGGTAATACCCAAACCACGCAGCCCTGAAGGCACATCACTGTATTTCATTTTTTCACGGATACCGGCCAGCACGACTATCGCTAATGCCCAACCCATACCGGAACCAACGCCGTACACCACACTTTCACCAAATGTGTAATCACGCTCGGCCATAAACAGTGAGCCACCTAAGATTGCACAGTTAACAGTGATCAACGGCAGGAATACTCCCAACGCGTTGTACAGTGCAGGCACATATTTATCCAGAAACATTTCCAGAATTTGCACCAACGCGGCGATAACACCGATAAAACTCAGTAGGCTCAAGAAGGTCAGATCGACACCTTCCACACCAGCCCAGGCCAATGCATCTTCTTTCAGTAATCCGTTCAGAATTAGGTTATTTACTGGAACTGTAATGGCTTGCACCACAACAACAGCAATACCCAAACCCAATGCGGTTTTTACTTTCTTGGAAACTGCAATAAAAGTACACATGCCCAAAAAGAAAGCCAGGGCCATATTTTCTACAAAGATCGCCTTAATCAGGAGGCTAAGGTAATGTTCAAACATCGATAATTCCTCCGATTAGTGAGCTAAAGCTTTGGATTGAGGTGCCATGGAAAACTCTGGTTTTTCTACCTGTTCAGGTTTGGCAGAGCGCAAAGCCCAAATCAACAGACCAATCAGGAAGAATGCACTGGGTGGTAACAGCAACATACCGTTAGGCACGTACCATCCACCATCGTTTACCACCGGCAGTATTTCGATGCCGAACAATTTACCGGCACCAAACAATTCACGAATCACACCCAGGCTTAACAGAACTGCACTGTAACCCAAGCCATTTCCAATACCATCCAAGAAACTGGGGATGGGTGGATTTTTCATGGCGTAGGCTTCTGCACGCCCCATTACGATACAGTTTGTGATGATCAAGCCCACAAAAACCGATAGTTGTTTACTGATACCGTAGGCGTAAGCTTTAAGGAACTGATCCACCACGATTACCAGCGAAGCGATAATCGCCATCTGGGCGATAATACGAATGCTCGATGGAATGTGTTTGCGAATACAGCTGATAAAGAAATTTGAGAATGCAGTTACCGTGGTAAGCGCAATACACATGGTAACCGTTGTATTCAAATTACTGGTTACCGCCAGTGCCGAACATATACCCAAGATCTGAAGAGCGATAGGGTTATTATCAAGAACTGGTCCGAATAGAACTTTTTTGGTTTCAGAAGCCATAACTTACACCCCCTGCTCTTTCACTTTGGCCAAGTAAGGGCCGAAGCCATTCTTGCCTAGCCAGAACTGAATTAAGTTGGTTACACCGTTACTGGTCAGTGTTGCACCAGCTAAGCCATCCACTTGATGCTCGGCACCTGGAGTAGAAGAGCTAACGGAACCTTTGATCAAACGGATATCCACTTCGCCACTTTCATTAAACACCTTCTTTCCGGGCCACATGGACTTCCACTTAGGGTTGTCCACTTCACCACCAAGCCCTGGCGTTTCACCGTGCTCATAAAAACCCAAACCAACCACTGTAGTGGTATCCGTTTTCAAAGCCAGGAAGCCATACAAGGTTGACCACAAGCCATAGCCATGAACAGGCAGAATAATGGTATCAATATCGCCTTGCTCATTTTTGGCCAGATAGACAGTGGCATACTTGGCTTGACGTTTAATACTGGCGGTATCAATAGCACCGTCAAGAATTTCGTTCTTGCCAGAAGTTTTTGCAGCTTTGCGTTGATCGTAAGCAACTGGGTTTTCCAGAGCGGCTTTTTCCCACTCTTCACTGGCATTAGCTTCGGTGAGATATTCACCGGTATCCAGGTTCACCAGCTTCACTTCTAAACGTTGCTTGAATATTTCATCAACGGATTTGCCTTCTTCCAACATACCGGCAGCAGCAAGAATGTTTTTGTTCTTGTCCGCCAGTTTGTTTTTGATTTGATCCCCTTTCAGGGCCACTGCGGCGGTAGACACTACTATGGAGCATACGATACACAGCAGTGACGCAACCAACAGGGTTTTCCCGGTTGAATCGTTACTGGACATTGCGTGCTAACCTCCGCTTAATGTTGGCTTGAATCACAAAGTGGTCAATGGTTGGGGCAAACAGGTTGGCAAACAAAATTGCCAGCATCATGCCCTCTGGGAACGCGGGGTTCACCACTCGAATCAGCATTACCATCACACCGATCAAAATACCGAACACCCACTTACCTTTATCCGTCATGGCGGCAGACACGGGATCGGTTGCCATAAAGAAGGTACCGAACATCCAGCCACCCACTACGTAGTGCCAGTAAAATGGAAGTTCAAACATCGGGTTGGTTTCGCTACCTGCGGCATTAAAAATCAAGCCCATGACGGCGGTTCCAATAAATACACCTGCCACAATACGATAAGAAGCAATTCCAGTTAACACCAGGAAACCACCACCTAGCAAAATGGCCAATGCTGAGGTTTCACCAATGGAGCCTTGCATGTTGCCAAAGAATGCATCCATCCAGGTTAAAGAACCTTGCAGTGCTTCCATACCACCTTGCGCGGCAACACTCAGAGCGGTTGCACCGGAGAAACCGTCAACTGCTGTCCAAACCTGATCACCGGAGATATAAGCAGGATAAGCAAAGAACAGGAAGGCACGACCGGTAAGCGCGGGGTTAAGGAAGTTTTTGCCGGTACCACCGAATACTTCTTTACCCAGTACCACACCAAAGGAAATACCCAGTGCCACTTGCCATAAAGGAATGGTAGGAGGACACGCCAAAGCAAACAGTACAGAGGTTACGAAGAAACCTTCATTAACTTCGTGGCCACGCTTAACGGCAAATACAATCTCCCAGGCGATACCTACTGCAAATGTCACCACATAGATAGGTAAGAAGTAGGCTGCGCCGTATACAATACAATCCCAAATGCTGTTCGGATCATAGTTGATCAGGATATCAGTAAAGAAGAAACGCCAGTCGCCTTCCGGTACGATGCTATTGTCGGCCATGTAGCCCAGAGCTTGCGCACCCACGTTATACATACCAAAAAACATGGCTGGGAAGGTACACATCCATACAGTGATCATGATGCGTTTAAGATCGATACCATCGCGCACATGGGAACCCGCATGGGTTACCGATGATGGGCTGAAGAAAAATGTATCGAACATTTCGTAAATGGCGAAATACTTTTCGTATTTACCACCCTTTTCGAAATGAGGTTCTAATTTATCGAAAAACTTTCTTATCACGGAATTAACCCTCCTTCTCGATACGTTCTAGGTTATCGCGAAGAATGGGACCATACTCATATTTGCCAGGGCAAACATAGGTGCACAGTGCAACATCTTCTTCATCGAGCTCTAAGCAACCCAGCTCTTGAGCCGTTTCCGTATCGCCCACGATCAAAGAACGCAGTAATTGAGTAGGCAGAATATCCAGAGGCATAACTTTTTCGTAAGCACCGATAGGGACCATGCCGCGGGGGCTACCGTTGGTAGTGGTGCTAAAAGAAAATAACTTGCTGGGCGTTAACGCCGACAGAAAAGTATTCATCACCGAATGCTTTTCTTTGCCAGGCCATACGTATTCCAACACGTTACGTTCACGACCTTCACGCAGCACGCTCACTTGCAGATGATAACGGCCAAGGAATGCATAAGGACCGTTTGCAATACTACCCGCTAACACAGAACCGGAGATAACACGGTTTTCACCGCTTTCCAACTGGCCTGCAACCAGCTCATCGGTGCTGGCACCCAATTGAGTGCGTATCAAACGAGGGTTGCTAACCTGTGGGCCAGCTAACGAAATCACCCGATCGGTATTAAGCTTACCAGTGGTGAACAATTTACCCACCATAATTACGTCCTGGTAATTGATCGTCCACACGGTTTTAGTAGAGGAAACAGGATCCAGGTTGTGGATATGGGTTCCAGCCAAACCAGATGGGTGCGGCCCACTGAATTCCACTTCTTTAGCAATGCCATTGCCGCCAATACTGGCGCCGGCACTTTTACACAACCATACGGTTTTGGCCAGGTTGGAAAGCACATCCAAGCCTTGCTGGAAGGCTACAGATTCTTCTTTGATAACAACAGCAGGATCAACAGCCAATGGGTTGGTGTCGGTAGCAGTAACAAATATAGAGCTTGGTTCACTTCCCAGAGCGGGAACTTTGCTGAAAGGACGTGTGCGAAGTGCAGTCCATAACCCAGATTTTACCAGGTTCTCTTCCACCTTGTCGCGGCTGATGCTGCTTAGCTCGGTTGGGGCATAAGCTGCGAAGGTTTCTTCCTCCTCGCCCGCTATATCAATTACCACCGATTGCAGTACGCGTTTGTGTCCGCGGTGAATGGCTGAAATGGTACCCGAAGCCGGCGCAGTAAAAATAACGCCTTCATTCTTCTTATCAGCGAAAAGCGCTTGGCCCTTCTTAACCTGATCGCCCACTTTGACCAGCATCGTGGGCTTCATACCCACATAGTCACTACCCAGCACGGCCACTGTCCGAATCGCTGGACCATCTTCGATGGTCTGTTTCGGAGCGCCGCTGATGGGGAGATTCAGACCTCGTTTGATCTTGATCATAGCCCCTAACCGTTTCTGTTAAATTGTCGCTTTGGAATCCCTTTTGCTGATCACAGCATAAAAGGTTCCGTTCAAGTGTAGACGCTTAAACCTAAGGCAGAGGACCAGAGACAGCTCAATTCTGAGCTCTGTCAGACAACAGTGTAGTTACGAATAACGAACCCGCTACCGCAAACACAACTAACTATACGTGTAACTATATAACCCGCTTGAATTCTAGTTTCGTACTGTTGCCGTCAAACTCTCCGATGTATCAGAAGGTGCATTCTCGAAATTCTGGACGAATCCAGCCCCTCAACCCTAAATTTGCGGGCGGATTATAAATTGCTTGAGAGGAATTGACCAGACAGGAAGAGGATAAATTGACTAAAGCATTAGATTTGAGCAGAAAAAGGCCTGTAAAACCAAAAAGAGTGCCATCTGGACACTCTTTTTGGTTTGAAGAACGCTATCTGCTTGTTTTATTAGGGCTTAGGAAATGCAGGATAGGTTACCCCAGCCATTTTCTGCAGCATACGAACCACCTGGCAGCTGTAACCGAACTCGTTGTCATACCACACATACAGAACAACGCGGTTGCCATTTACGATCGTGGACTCGGCATCCACAATACTGGCGTAGCGCGAACCTACAAAGTCGGTGGATACCACTTCAGGAGAGTTCACATAATCGATTTGCTTACGCAGATCCCCTTCCAGAGAGGCTTGACGCAGGATGTTGTTGATTTCTTCAACGCTACAATCTTTACCCAAAGTCAGGTTTAGAATGGCCATAGACACATTTGGGGTGGGTACACGAATCGCATTTCCCGTCAGCTTTCCAGCCAACTCAGGAAGCGCCTTGGCAACCGCCTTGGCTGCTCCAGTTTCGGTGATAACCATATTTAGCGCAGCGCCACGACCACGACGATTTCCTTTATGGTAGTTATCAATCAGGTTTTGGTCGTTGGTGTAAGAGTGAACAGTTTCAACATGACCGTTTTCGATACCATATTGATCGTTAATCACTTTCAACACGGGCACGATGGCGTTAGTCGTACAGCTGGCTGCCGACAGAATGCGATCGTCGCTGGTGATCAGGTTATCGTTAACACCCATTACAATATTCTTAACTTCACCTTTACCTGGCGCCGTTAGAACCGCCTGACTCACACCTGCACATTTCAAGTGTTTGCCCAAACCTTCTTCATCACGCCATTTACCTGTGTTATCTACCACGATGGCATCGTTGATACCATATTGGGTGTAATCCACAGTTTCAGGATCATTGGAGTAGATCACTTGAATGTAGTTGCCGTTGGCAATAATGGCTTGATTCTCTTCATCCACAGTTATAGTGCCACGGAAAGAACCATGCACAGAATCACGACGCAGCAGGCTGGCACGTTTTACCAAGTCGTTTTCTGCGCCACCCTGACGCACGACAATGGCTTTTAAACGCAGAGCAGAACCACCACCGGCTTTTTCTATTAAAATACGAGCCAGTAAACGACCAATACGACCAAAGCCATACAGTACGATATCTTTAGGTGGCGCAACGGAACCAGAGCTGGGGTCTAGCGCGTCAGCTACTTCGGAGCGAACAAAATCTTCGATATCCTGGCCTTCACCTTCCGCTTTGTATTTGGAAGCCAATTTGCCAATATCGATACGGGCAGGACCAAGATTCAGTTTGGTAAGGGTTTCCAGAACAGGAAAGGTTTCCGATACGTCCAGCGCATGCCCTTCCAACTGACGAACAAATCGGTGGGCCTTAATAATGTCGATCACAGAGCGATTGATGACAGGTCTGCCATACACGGAGGTTACCACGTTATTCTCTCGGTATAGCTTACCAATCATGGGGATCATGGATTCCGCCAATGCTTCACGGTTGATCCAGGATTGCAGATGTTGAGTAGACTTATCGGCCACGGGTCATTACCTTTCTAGACTGTTTCTTTGGTGTTCCACTAATAAACACGTTAATTAAGCGCATTTGGCGGCAGATCACTGAGCATTTAGCGACCTACCAGCACTTTGGGGCGCCTATTATCTTTTTAATGACGACAATTATCAATCTGACTTATCACCAATTACCCATTTTCCTGGCATCAGTCAGCTTTTAAGCTAAAGTTTCAGTAACTTAGGTTGGCAAATCCACCATTGCATAATGACTTAACCTGTCTGTTGGCGTATTCTCCTGGTCATAGGGGAAGTGCTTTGCAACCAATGCAGCTTAGGAATTTCTGTTTCAGCAAATGAAAACGCGGGATCGAATACTGGCCACAAGCCTTGAGCTTTTCAATTTATGTGGCGAACCCAATGTCACCACCATCGATATTGCCAATGAAATGGATATCAGTCCGGGCAATTTGTATTACCACTTCCGCAATAAAGATGAAATCATCTCTGAGTTATTTCAAGAATTCGAATCTCTTATGGTGGAGACATTGCAATCGGAATTTAGCAATGACTTGGAAATCATGGATTTTTGGATGTTTGCTCATATGATCCTGGAAAGGATCTGGCAATACCGCTTCCTGTACCGCGACCCCGCCACCATCTTGGAACGTAACGAGAGGCTGCAAAAGAAATTCAACCGCATCCTAGATAAAAAAGCCGCAAGTTGCCGCGCCATTATTGGCATGATGCGTGAATCCGGCTTTATGGTAATTGAAGATGCCGCTGCAGAGCGCCTGATTACCAATATTGTGATCACTACCACCTATTGGTTGAACTACCAACATATTCGCCATCAAGGCCAATACGCCGAGCCCGACGATTTAGGTTTGGGTGTATATCAGATTATGTCGCAATTTATGCCCTATTTGCCGCCCGCAGGGCAAGAGATGTTGGAAGCGGTTGCCGATACTTATCTGGGTTCGGAAATGGATTCGCATTGATGAGCAACTTCTACCTCACTCAGCAAAGCTGCAACTCTTTGTTGAAGCTGCTGATTGAAATCATCTAGATACTGGCATACGGAATTGGATACACGGTGACAGGCTTCAGGGCAAGAAGAGGCAGAATCCAGATCCGCCACTTCCATATGCACCACATCACCGATGGTGAGCAAATCGGATTCTGTTTTACCTGCCGCCAGGGCATAACCTATTCCACCCAACGGATAGGCCACACCACCTAATACTTTCATTAAACCTTCCAACTCGATCATCATGTATTTTTGGTAGCGCACGCTTATTTCAGCAATTCGCTCTTCAGTGCGGGTGTCTACGTCGGTTTCCACTAACACTTGACCTAATACTTGTGTGTATCCGCGCAATCGCTGAATGCTTTCAAAGCAACGCTGCATGAAATTTAAGGCATCGACTAAACGCAAAAAGTGTGACTGCATTTCGGACTGGGTGAATTCGAGTTTTTCTTGTACCGCTTCCGACTTTAATGCCAATGCCAAACCAATACCGGCAAAACGGGAGAAGTTTGCTTCGTGGGCATTAAGTTGGGTTTTAAATTCGCTCTGCTCTTTAATCAAGGTGAGCCACTGCACTTCCAGCTCACGGAAATCCTTACTGCGATTTCCTTTGCACTCCTCCAACACTTTTCGAGTACTTAGCAGATTTTTACGAAATTCGTACTCGCGCACGGTTTCTGCCAGATGACGAATGGTGGCTTCACTATTTTTCAGCTTTTGTCTTAAGTGCCCATAGTCATGTTGCAGAGATTCCTCTGCTTGCAAACCATAGCCTTCAAAATCTTCCACTCGTATCACGCGGCCACTGTTTTCCAAACCGCAAAATACCTGGCGACGCTTGGCTTTTTCTCTTTCTGCCTTTTGAATGGACAGCACTTTTTGACTGGCATATACATCTGGGTGCCGAATACCCAGGTGGCGATACTGACTAAGGGTCACGGCACGACTAACTTCAGCGGGCTCCCTAAGCATAGAAATGGCAGAGCCTAATAAGAAGCAAGCACCCTCTTCATGGGTATGCTCTACGTTAATGATTCGGCCTAAATCCACAATGCGACTCCGAGTCAACGGAGTGACCAGCTCTTCCATTTCCTGAATTAAACGAGGGCGCAACGAAAGCTGTAACGTATCGGCGTGATCCACAACCAGGGCTGGAAAATTATCGGGAAGCTTCTTGGTACGCCAGCTATTGATCAATTCTTGATTGGCATGGGACTGCCCATAGTGCAGAGAACGCAATCGAAACTGCGTGGAACGAAACTCGGTGGAACCGGCGACACGGGCGCTAAACATATCCCCAACCATATCGACCTTGCGGCTGACATTAAAAGTGAGGGCACTGATCACGCGGTAGATCAAATAAAACGAGCCCTGCACCAGCACGTCAAAAGGTTTTAAAAGGCGATCAGGCAAAGATAACTTTTTGCCATTAAATTCTGAGGAACTGAACGCATAACTACGGCCCAAACCGGTTTGCGTAAACAGCCAGCGATCCATGGAACTGAGAATGGTATAGCCAAGCAAGCGCACATCACGAGAGTAACCGGCATAGGCGTGGGCAATCACGCCGGAAAGCTGACGAGCACTTAGCCCATATAACAGAGGTAAACCAATCACCACCTCCGGGCCTGCCCCTTTGAACAAATCTTTAAAACAAACTGGACGCAAAACCAAGCCCACTTCCGCATCCAGTTTCACGCTTTTGGGTTTGGGGCCATTTAGCAGGTGAGCAATATGATTAATGAAAGCGTGCAGCTCAGGCTGGGCTTCTTCACTGATTTCCAGATAGGATTTGCTACCGCGACGAATCAGAATAAGGCGACGCACCAAGGCCGCCATAAAACTCAACAAAAACAGGTCACCGCACAGGAATACGCCCAGGGCCAACATGGAAGCCTGGTTTACTGGTGCCTGCAACAGTTCTGCAGTAAATTCCAGCCACACTGCGGTGGAGAGCAACAGAATGGCAACAAACAGCAAGGGCACCAGGATCGCAAGCAAAGCCGCACCCCCCATCATCAGCCTGTCGCCAATGCTGGTTTTAGGTGATGGAATCTCTACTCGAAAACCATTGAGTATGTCATCCTGGCTGTAGCCTTGCTCAAGCATGGACATTTTTCCCTGCAACCGACGGGCCCCACTCTCCCACTCCAATGACATGCTCATATTGTTTGATGCGTTCGACAGCATACTTCAAACAAACTCCAATATAGTGCGTTGTGGCAGGCTTTTTTGTTAGGGGCGAATTTGGCCACATGATTTAAAAATTCAGTCAGATTGCAATATAGCAAAGGTGCCCAGATTTATACGTGAGCATCCTGAAGGCATTGTG
>JBFKSL010000107.1:0-10533 GCA_041626995.1 Ketobacter sp.
CGTCATATCTTCGGCCAGGTTGTCAGCCTCGGTACCGGCAATACCATTGATGGCAGAAGCGTAAATTACGGGGAAATCCAATTGCTCATCAGTAGCGCCAAGACGATCGAACAAGTCAAACACCTGATCCATTACCCAATCGGGACGGGCACCAGGGCGGTCGATTTTGTTAATGACCACAATAGGGTTCAAACCCTGAGCGAAAGCTTTCTGGGTAACAAATCGAGTTTGGGGCATGGGGCCATCTACCGCGTCCACCAGCAGCAGTACGCAGTCCACCATGGACATTACCCGCTCAACCTCGCCACCGAAGTCGGCGTGCCCAGGGGTGTCGACGATATTAATTTGGTAATCGTTCCAACGAATAGCCGTGTTTTTGGCCAGAATGGTGATGCCGCGCTCTTTTTCCAGATCGTTGGAGTCCATCACACGCTCCCCTTCGTCTTTACGACCCAGGGTGCCAGATTGTTGTAACAGCTTGTCCACTAAGGTGGTTTTGCCATGGTCAACGTGCGCGATGATGGCAATATTACGGATTTTCTCGATCACTACTTTACGGCCTCAGCCCAATACAATTGCAAGGCGCGCGAGTATACATGAAGAGTGGGCAGGCTGTGCAGCTCTAGTTACATTTTCTCCACAACCAATAGCGCTATCCTGTATAATCCCCCGCCCCGAACGTTTCAGAGCAGCACAATCATGGCCATTCAACGCAAAGCAATAGCCCTAATTTCCGGTGGACTGGATTCCATGCTGGCGGTAAAAGTCATTCAAAAACAAGGGATTATTGTAGAAGGGGTGAACTTTTTCACCGGCTTCTGTGTGGAAGGCCATACCCACGCTATCCGCAAGAAGGATAAGGAAAAACAAAAGCGTAACAATGCCTTATGGGTAGCAGAGCAGCTTGGCATTAAGCTCAATATTGTGGATATCTCACAAGAGTATAAAGACATTGTGCTGAACCCCCAACACGGCTACGGCGCTAACCTAAACCCCTGTTTAGATTGCAAAATATTTATGGTGGAGCAAGCCAACGCCATGCTGAACAAGGCTCGAGAATTGGCGGACGAAGGCGGCTTTGACTTTATCATCACCGGTGAAGTCATTGGCCAGCGGCCCAAATCTCAACGTAAAGACACCATGCCGTTGATCGCCCGCGAGTCTGGCGCCAGCGATCGCCTGCTGCGCCCCCTTTGCGCCAAATTGCTGCCCGCCACACTGCCTGAACGCGAAGGCTGGGTTGATCGCGAGCAGCTCTACGATTTCAGTGGCCGCAACCGCAAGCCGCAGATGGCGCTAGCTAAAGAGTTCGACCTGGAAGATTTTGCCCAGCCCGCTGGTGGTTGCTGCTTCCTCACCGATGAAAGCTATTCCCGCAAACTGGCGGATCTATGGCAAGCTCAAGGCCGCAAAGATTATGAGCTGGATGACATCATGCTGTTGAAAGTGGGCCGCCATATTCGCCCGGCTCAGCATTACAAACTGATAATCAGCCGCGAAGAAGGCGAAAATCACTTCCTGTCTGGCTATAAAAAGCAATTCTATTCCATTCGTTGCATCAGCCATGGCGGCCCACTGACCTTAGTGGATGGTGCTCCCACGGAAGATGACCTTATTTATGGTGCCCGCATTGCTGCCCGCTACAGCCAAGGCAAAAATGCCGATAGTGTGACAGTGGAAATTCAAGGCAAAGACGGTGTTGCCAAGCAGGTGGAAGTGCAGCCCATGCCCAGCGAGCAAATCAGCCAAGCCTGGCATGTGTAGGGCTTAAAACCACTGCAAGCCGTTACGGTATACTCGCTCTTTGGCATCAAACCAGGCGTTTTCGGCGTTGAATTGCCCTACTACTTCTTTGCGGGTTTTCTGTACGGCGGCTTTTAGATCCTTACAGCGTTTAAACATGCCCAGCGCATGCAATCTGCGCTCGTATTCTTCCACCATTTTAATGGCATACTGCTTATGGACATCCTCGTGGTTCGACACCATACGCACATAGCCATTCCAGTTATCCACCAAGCGTGGATCCGCCTGCCAGCTATTTTCCCAATGGGGCATATGAATTGTTATATGAAGCGTAGGCCGAATATCCACCAGCTTGCATTGAGTGAGTGATACATCATAACGAAAGCGCGCGCCCATCTGAGTTTGGGTCATGGCTACGTTGATCAGGTGCTGGCCCGCTTTTTCCACCTCACCATTGGGGGAATTCAACTTAATCTGCTGCCAAATCTCGTTGCGAGTAATGGCTTTGAAGGAATAGTACACCCGCTCTTCGGTGATGACGGGCTTAGCTTGCAGCGGTGATGCCAGTAGCAATAGCACTTGCATGGCGCTTAAAACCAAATACAGCCTCAATTCACATCCTTCCTGTGGTTTTTGTTATTCACTCCAAGTGTATAGAACTTAAGCCAAAATAGTCCATTCCCCAGGCCAACCCTGCAATCACCTTATGAAACTAGAGGATTTAATTCTTGCTCCCACACTCTTAAATAGTAATAATTCTCATAATCGCTTTTATTTAGAATAATGATTTGGGGGTTCGCTATGGTGTACGAAGTCAGCCATGTTATCCATCTTCTGTGCGCAGTTGCCTTTATTGGTGTGGTATTTTTTGAGGTTTTCATTCTGGAAGGGGTGCGCGATTCCATTGGCCCCAGCCTGATGCCGCAAATAGAGCAAGGCATTATCAGCCGGGCCAAGCGAGTCATGCCCTGGTTTGTGGGCACGCTGTTTATCTCCGGCGTGGTGTTGGCCAGCATCCATTACACCAATTTACCCAGCCCCTTCTCCTCCTCTTTAGGCATTCTGCTGGCGGTTAAAATTCTGCTAGCCCTAAGTGTGCTGATTCACTTTGTGAACGCCATGATGGCAGCTCAAAGTGGCTGTATGGATTCCAGCCGTTTTAAGTGGACACACTTAAGCGTATTCACCCACATGGTGTTGATCATTTTTCTAGCCAAAGCCATGTATTACGTTAGCTGGTAATGAGCTCAGCAAAATTTGTATGGGGATTGCTGGCCCTTAACCTAAGCTGTTCTGTATTAGCGGAAACTCAGTTAGAAACCGTGCAGGTGGTAGGCAAACGGAATGCCTCTGCCTACATGGAGTCCGTCGACGACATTGCCGAACGCCTGCGCGAAGTACCCGGCGGTACCAATGTGGTGGATATGGAAAACACCACCAAGCTTTCCTCCTTATCAGACGCCTTGAATTATCAACCGGGCATTATTGTGCAGGAGTTTTTTGGTGGCCTGGATCAGCCTCGCATAAACGTGCGCGGTTCCGGCATACAGGGCAACCCCGTCAGCCGCGGCATTTTGTTACGACAAGATTACCTACCCCTTAACGAAGCCGATGGCTCGTTCATCATTGGCGTGGTGAACCTGCGCAACACTGCCGCCATAACCGTTCACCGCGGCGCCAACAGTCGCACCCCCGGCTCTTTCACCTTAGGCGGTGATATGAATTTCATTTCTTCTATGGAAGACAATCAGTTCAACTTTGAAAGCGGCAGTTTTGGTCAGCAGGCCATTCAAGTTAGCTACGGCGCAGGAGAAGACAGCTTACGCTGGCATGGCAGCATGGTAGAAGAAAAAGCGGAAGGTTATCGACATCACTCGGCTTCGCAACGAAGTCAGGTGAGCCTGGCTTTTACCACACAATTTAGCGATAACCTCAGCAACTATACCCATCTTCACTTTACTGACATGGCTTTTGAGATGCCTTTCGTTCTGCTGGAAGCCACTGCCGAAGCGAACCCGCGCTGGGTATTTGGCGACGGTGTTCCCATCGGCTTTGAAATTCCCATGGAGAACTTGAACTTTATCGATCTAACCCAAGCTGCCAATACCCTAATGGACATGTACAAGCGTGATCCACATCGAGCAACGGAACAATTTCGTTTATCCAACCGCACCACGGTGGTAGCAGCCGACACCATGAACAGCATCGGCTGGTATATTCAAACAACCGATGATGCCTTTGTTGATCCCTTCACTCATACAGAAACCAAAACCGAAACCCTGGGACTACAATGGTTGAGCGAAGCCAACCCAACCGATTATCTACGTATCAAATTGGATATGGACTTTAACCAAAGCGATATGCCACGCACCTTAACCGGCAACCATCCATTTCAAGGCAGCAAAATTGGCAACCCCTATGCAGAGTTTGATTTGCAGGCAAAAAATACAGCACTTTCCGCTGCTTTTGACCTAATCGTCACCAGCGAAATCACCCTAATCGGCCAATGGCAACAAGGGCATTCCAGTCGCAAAGGTAAAGATACCCTGCAAGCAAACGAATCAAATATTGATTTGGAATGGCGTTTTAATTTGCCCAAGTTCGGCATTATTTATCAGCCCACCTTTGGCAACAGCCGTTGGTTTTTTAATATTAGTGAAAGCATTGAATTACCCACATTCTGGGAACTGGTGGCTATGGATTTAAACCCCTTACTGACTTGGATGTCGCAAGCACGCTTACAGAAAATAGATCCTCAACATGCCATCAGCGTGGAATTAGGTGGAGACTATTTCATTAACGATGATTGGCGCATACAAGCTACCGCGTATCACAGCGAAATCGAAAAAGAATTGATTTCCACAGCGAGCCAATTTGGCGTGTTGGCAGAAACCCATAACTATGACAATAAAACCATTCACCAGGGAGTGGAGCTGGGCATAAACGGCACACAAGTGCTTACCGCCAGCAGTGTGATGATTCGTGGCAGCTGGACTTACAGCGATTTCTATTTTAAAGATGGCATTTACGCAGGCAATCAAATTGCCGGCGTACCCCAAAACGTGGTTATGGTGGAAGGTTTATGGCAAAAAGATAATTGGCGACTTGGCCCTAACCTGCGCTGGGTACCGGATAACAATCCAGTGGACCATGCAAACACGCTGAACCAAAAAGCCTATGCCCTACTGGGGTTCACCGCTGAAATTCTTCTTGAGAACTACCTGCGTTTATATTTCGCCGCCGACAACCTCACCGACGAAACCTACAATTCTTCCTATGTGGTTCGCGCACAATCCAACGCGCTGCTACCCACCTTCCTTCCGGGCAATGGGCGCAGCGTTTCGTTAGGGATGAATTTTGATTTTTAACTGGCCATTGCTGTTTTTTGAGACGTTGCAAATAAACCGACAATCGGTTTGATCAGCCGCTTAAACACACCGGTATCCATCTTAATGATTTCAGTATGGGTGCCAGCATTAAACGCAATCCAATCATCTTTCAACAGGCTTTTATCCATAAACACCGGCATATCATAAAGCCCGCCTAAAGGTGGCATGCCACCGGTTTCACACATGGGGAAACGTTGTTGAAACTCTGCTTCATCAGCGATGTACAGCTCACTGGCCTGCATCATTTCTTTTAGCGCCGCGCAATTCACCAACATGTTAGAAGGCAATACCGCCATAGCCAGCTGGTCATCGGCTTTCACAATAACGGTTTTTGCTAATTGAGCACCAGGAATATGCGCCGATTGCGCCACTTCAGAAGCAGTAACAGCAGGTTCATGATTATAGGCGTGGTAATAAACGTTGTTACGATCAAGATATTCAGCAACAGGGCGAACAGGCATGATACACCTCCTGTGATCTTAAATATGAGTTCAGCATCCTTCGCCATAAGCATATGCCTAAAAACATCAGCTGAGAAAGACCATTGCTGTATAAGGTTCATAACCAAAACATCTATCCCCAGCGGAAAGCCATCTAAGTAGCTTCCATCTGCCAAACAACCAGCACACACTAGCTAACCTAATTAGCATTGCACCATAGAACTCACGGTTTTATTTCTGCTGCATCTCATACCAAGTGTGATCCTGCTCTCGCTTTTACTGGCATTCGTTCAAACTACTGTCTATTTTTTAATGAGTTAATCGCTGATGTATTTGTGCAGGTAGAATAATGCTTGGTCGTCACAAAGTAGCAAACTTGGGTTATTTATCGTTAGCCATGATTGGCAGCGCCTTCGCGTTGAATCAATCGTTGTTTATTGCCGGTTTATCCGAGCAGACCACAAACACCGGCTCCCCTACTACCCAAGAACAAAATAAACCAATAACGGCGGCACCCGCCGTTCCCGTTCCGAAAACACCTTTAGCTGAATTGCACGCTTCGTTGCAGCGCGCGGAAGCCGCACTCGCAGCGGTAGAAGCATTGGAATCAAGCCCAAAGCAAACGGAATGGAAAAATATCTCCTGGCAAGTGGAGAGCAAAAAGTCACGTACACCCAGCTTCATGCTGCGTGACGAAATTCGCGAATACGATGTAATAACCCTGAAGCCTTCTGAACTGATTTATCCCGAGAAAGGCGATCAAATGCACATGCCACTGCTTAACGGTGAAAAAGTGGTTGTGGATGTAAAAGCCAGCAAAGTGAATCCTAATGGTGATTATTCCTGGAGCGGTCACGTGCAAGGATTTGGCACCGACTATCCAGTGGTAATGACCTACGGAAAAGATTCCATCTTCGCCATGATCACTACGCCTAAAGGCAGCTATTCAATGGAATCGGTAAATGGTGTGGGCTGGCTTTATAAAAACCCGGCAGAGCACGAACTCACTGCACCGGGTCACGACGATTTTTTAGAAGTTCCAGAACATAAAATTCGAGAACACAATCAAGAGGAAGCCACTATGGAGAGTTAATCAAGGGGATAAAAAACGACTTTAAAGGAAGCGCGCAAGTAATTTGTTAATCAAGGATTGATTTTCAGTAAAGTCTTTTGAGGTAGTCCCCATGTTTAAACGTTGCATTAACGCATTTGCCAAGGTTTTGGCTTTTATTGCCGTATTTGCTCCATTCTCACTCTACGCAAATATCGCCACCATCGATCTGCTACTGGTTCACAGCAAAGGGGTTACGGATTTGTATGGCGGTGATCCCCGTACTCGCTTCACCCACCTGATCGAAACTTCCAATCAAATTTATCGCGACAGCGGTGTTAACCTGCAATTAAATATCGCACATACCGTTGAAGTAAATTACAACGAAACATCCAACGCAGAAGACGCCCTTACTGACATTACCTCCGGTATTGGTGCCTTTAACGAGATCGCTCAATTGCGTGAAACGTATGGGGCCGACATGGTGGTTTTCTTTCGCCCCTATCATTCCAATCATGGAAGTTGTGGTTTAGCTTGGATTGGTGGTGCCGATACCAACGGTGATTTTTCTGCCTCCTGGATTAAAAGCTATCAATACAGCCATGTGGCTGTGAACTCCTGCGGTGATTACGTTACCGCCCATGAACTTGGCCACAACCTGGGACTACGTCACTCACGCGTACAAGATGGCAGCGGTGGCACCACCGCCTATGCGTTAGGCCATGGCGTGGATGGTTTATTCAGCACCATCATGGCCTATCAATCTGCTTTCAATGTGGATTACTGGACAGGCAAAGTGTATAAATTCTCCAATCCAGACATTACCTGCAAAGGTATGCCCTGCGGAGTGGATCGCTTTCAATCACAAGGGGCAGATGCCCGCTATGCATTGAACCTCACCGGCCCCCAAGTTGCAGGCTTCCTAACGCGCAACGAAACCATCACCCCCGAACAACAAGCGGCCTATCAGCAACTGCAAGACGCAGAAACCGAGTACAACAATGCAGTGTCCTCTTACAACGCAAGCAGCAATGCCTATGCAATAAAGAAACTGGCGGAAACCACAGCAAGAACGACCATTGACGAGCTGTATACCACCATTAAAGCCCAAACCATGGCTTATGAAAAAGCCCTTGAAGCCTACGCCAACACGCTGAACAAAGCGGCCCAATACCAGACGAAAGCGGCTATTGAATTAGAACGCAACAACACAGCGAAATACCAAGCTTATACTGCCGATTACAACGCTTACACAGCACAGGCTGGATCTTTTCTGGCACAAGCCCAAAGCATGGAACCGAGCTTAACTGCATCTGTGAATGAACTAACCCAGGCCATCATTGACTATCAAGCTGCCAGAAACGCCCGCATGGATGAGAAAGACAACAACACTCTGTTAAAGACCCACATGAGAAACACGGAAGCGGTCTATAACACGCTATTGGAGCAATACAACAGCTTACTGGGCGAAAATGGCTGATGGCGACTATGCTATCGCTTCCGTTACAATAGCGGCCTTTCAAACCACCCAGGAATCGCAATGTCTGAACATCAACTGGATACCCGCGGCCTACTCTGTCCCATGCCGGTGATCAAAACCCAAAATGCCATCCGAGATCTAAACCCTGGCGACACCTTAAAAGTACTGGCCACAGACCCTGGCGTACTGCACGACATCCCCTCCTGGTGCCGAGTAAACGGCCATAAGGTTATTTCCAGCCACCAAGAAGGCAGAGATATTGAAGTAATTGTGGAGGTTTGCGACCAATAGGCACCATATCGGTGCGCAACCACCCCCAAAACGCACCAATATGACGCACAGCAATTTTCAACCTTCTTCACCGGCCCACGCCCTGCTCACTTGGACGTATCAGCTGATCAGCGCTTAACCGCACCAATAAAGGGCTCGGCCTATCACAAAATATTTTTGCTTTTACTGACCTCTCCCCCTTTTAACTATAAATCCAATGGCATATATTTTGCCTTCCTGTGAGGCAAGACCAAAATAACCAATCTGTCGGTTGGGGCTGTCGATTCCCAGGGGGGCTCGGCAGAGACTTCTTCACTTGGTCACACCCCTAAATTACAAATCCAATTGGAGGATGCATCAGAATGTCTGAAAAGACTCTTTCACTAATCAAAGAAAATAATGTTCGTTGGGTTGACCTTCGTTTCACCGACTCTCGCGGTAAAGAGCAACACGTTTCTCTGCCCACTAGCGAAATTAACGAAGATTTCTTCACCGACGGTAAAATGTTCGATGGTTCTTCCATCGCTGGCTGGAAAGGCATTAACGAGTCAGACATGATCCTGATGCCCGATGACGCGACTGCGGTTATCGACCCATTCACCGACGAAAGCACTCTGAACCTGCGCTGCGACATCGTTGAGCCTTCCACTATGCAAGGTTACGAGCGTGACCCACGTTCCGTAGGCCGCCGCGCTGAAGAATACATGCGCTCTACTGGCATTGCTGATGGCTGTCTGTTTGGCCCAGAACCCGAATTCTTCGTATTCGATTCCGTACAATGGAAATCCGACATGAGCGGCTCCATGTACAGCATCCACTCTGAAGAAGCTGCCTGGGTTTCTCACGAAGAGTTCGACCGCACTAACATCGGTCACCGTCCTGGCGTTAAAGGCGGTTACTTCCCCGTTCCTCCCGTTGACTCTCTGCATGACCTGCGTGCGGCCATGTGTGCGGCTATGGAGCAAATGGGTCTGACTGTTGAAGTACATCACCACGAAGTGGGTACTGCTGGTCAGTGTGAGATCGGTGTTGGCCCTAACAGCCTGGTTTCCAAAGCTGACGAAGTACAAATCCTGAAATACTGCGTACACAACGTTGCTCACGCTTATGGCAAAACCGCTACTTTCATGCCTAAGCCTGTTGTTGGCGATAACGGTTCCGGTATGCACGTTCACCAATCTCTAAGCAAAGACGGCAACAACCTGTTTGCTGGTGACGAGTATGCAGGCCTGTCTAAAGAAGCTTTGTACTACATCGGCGGTATCATCAAACACGCCCGTGCTATCAACGCCTTCACTAACGCTTCTACCAACTCTTACAAGCGTTTGGTTCCTGGCTTCGAAGCACCTGTAATGCTGGCTTACTCTGCCCGTAACCGTTCTGCTTCTATCCGTATTCCTTTCGTGAACAGCGCTAAGGCTCGTCGTATCGAAGTTCGCTTCCCTGACCCAACGGCTAACCCATACCTGGGCTTCGCTGCCATGCTGATGGCGGGTCTTGACGGTATCAAGAACAAGATCGATCCAGGCGCTGCTGCTGATAAGGATCTGTACGATCTGCCTGCTGAAGAAGCTGCTGGTATCCCAACTGTTGCTTCTACTCTGTCTCAATCTTTGGACGCTCTGGAAGCAGACAAAGAGTTCTTGATGGAAGGTGGCGTATTCTCTGACGACATGATTGAAGGTTATGTTGACCTGAAGCGTGGCGAAGTTGAGCGCTTGAACATGACAACTCACCCTGTTGAGTTCGACATGTACTATTCTTGCTAAGCTAAACGCTTAATAAGATACGAGAAAGCCTCCCTAGCGGAGGCTTTTTTGTGCCTGCTGTTCAAATTTTGCGGGCTTTGTTTGTATTTCTGGAGCCAATTGGTTTTTAATTACAGAACAATAAATAGAAGGAGTTTTATCCTATGGCCCGCTTCCTTGCTGTTCTCTGCATTGCAATCGCAATCTGTTTACCTGCCCAGGCTGCCAAGGTATACAAATACACCGATGAAAATGGCAATACCGTTTTTACCGATGAGCCAGTGAAGGGCTCTGAAGAAATGGACGTCAAACCCGTGGCCACGATTCCCGCCATTCCGGTACCCAAAAGTGAGCCAGCCCCCAGCAAAGAGGCCGAATTCGAATATTCAAAGGTAGAAATTACCCAGCCAGC
>JBFKSL010000108.1:0-10471 GCA_041626995.1 Ketobacter sp.
GCTACATCCTTTAAATACTTACCCTGATCTAAATGCAAAATATGGTTCCCTGGAAACCAGTGAATCGCTGGACGATCCCAATGATCCCATAACAAACGAGCATGTTTGGGCGGCGCAAAACGGTCTCCCGCTCCGCCAATAATCATTAATCGATCTTTAGGAATCAGTGGCTGATACGTTAGCGGACAATGTACCGCCATTAAATGACGGGCTTCTTTTATGGTCATACCACTCAAACGCAACCCCGCTTTAATAACGGTACTGGCAGGAAACCATTGCAACATCAAATCAAACAGCGATACCACCGGCACATTGGGGATACTAAAGTGCAAACGCTCTTCCACTGCCGCCAAAATTGCGCTGGTATAACCACCCAAACTAATACCAGTAACGCCAAAGCGAGGCACACCCAGCGATTCCAGATGATTCAAAAAAATTCGAAAGTCATAAATAGCGTGAGCAACAGTTTCGTTAATATGAGAAATACCATTAGCAAAGTAACCGTGACCGCTAAAAGGGGAAAACGGCCCTTGCCTGGCACCATGAAACGGCAACGTATACAACAAAATGTCGTAACCCATTTTATAAAACCAGGGCAACCCTAAAAACAAACTGTTCACCCAATATGGGTCGGCCATAAAACCGTGCACGACACAAATTGTGGGCCTAGGCCCATTATCATGAGTCCAGTATTGAGCGACCGCTCTCAAGTTACGCTTATGTTTTAAATAACGATCGTATAACCGCGGGTTTACCGGTTGGAATGGGCTAATAAAAGTTAACTCACGACACTGGCCATCTTCAGGACGAAAATGAACCCAGCCTGGTTTGCGTTCTTCTACATCCACCTTCACATTAGGAAAACGAAAGAACTTACCTACTTCATGACTGGAAGCCATTTCCTTGTAGATAGCCCCGTCTTCCAAATCCCGTTTCATTTGCATTGGATTTGAAGAAAGCGGCAGAGCTAAAACAGAAACCAAACTCGCCACGGCTGTTCTTATGGCCACATCAATAGCGGCCGTGCCATCCACCTTTAACTGAGTGGATAGATCCAACTCAAAGTCATCAGGAAATTTATGAAAGCTGGATTCTAAATTATCCCACCAAGGTTGCTCTGGCATGATTCGCCGAGAGTGTGTATAGGTTTCGTTGGCCACTCTCGATACCGTTTGATATGCAGATTCCATAACATCCCCCTGTCAGCTTTTTCTTCAGTATAGCGCGAACAGGGGGATTACGTTTTACGGTAAACGATCAATTTCTTTTTGTATTCTTTTGACGCGTTCTGAGTTAGAAGGGTGAGAACTCAAGAAGCTACTATCGGAACCATATTTGGCTTGCAAGGTTCCAATAGCTCGCTTCATTGCATAAGGATCTTTACCCATTTTATGCAACAACTTCACAGCGAACTGATCCGATTCCAATTCATCTTTTTGGGAAAACTGAGCGTTAACAGCGGTGTGCGCCAATTGCCCCAACTGACCTTGGGTAAGATCACCCACAATGCCACCCACTGATACCGCAGCCTGAAAAGCAGAGTCCGTCAGGATACGCGCTTGCATTTGTTCATAGCTGTGCTTGTGATATACGTGACCAATTTCATGCCCAATAACTGCTAACACTTGATCATCGGGCATGGCATCCATTAAACCTGAAAACACACGAACAGTACCATCGGCCATAGCAAATGCATTCACATCCGGCGCCAAATAAACTTTATAATTCAATTTCAAACCACGGTAGCTTTGCAAACCCTGGGTGATTTTTTTCAAACGTACCGTGTAGGCATTACTGTCCGAGGCAACCTTGCTTTTTCCATCCATTTCTTTGGCGGCTAACGTGGCGGTTTGCTTCACGCTATCCTCATCCAAAGTCATAGCCTGAGCCACACCCATGCCCACAGCCAAGGCTTTTTCAGAATCAAAACTGCCATCGGTGGCGCAGCCAGTTAAATTCAATGCAGCCAACATAGCCACAGCAACAGATAGTTTTTTCATAGAGACACTCATGCTTAAAAATCGAATCCGCTAATGCTAACAATGGATTCAAAGAGATTGAAGAACTGCACGCTGACTTAGGCGAGAAATTATGGTTTCCATATTGTGATGTACGCCACTACCCAAAGTACGCATATCGGACAGAGAGATATTGCTGAGAATTTGCACTATCAACTCGTTGATAGTGGGCATGTGAGACTCCACTTCACAGCCGCCTGACAACTCACAGCCGCCATCATCATCACAGCATTCCGTAATGGCCAGAGGCCCTTCCACCGCCGACACAATCTGTGCAATGCTGATCATCTCCGGCAGACGGGCAAGCTGATACCCCCCTTTGGCGCCACGCTCAGAACGCACCAAACCTGCCGCAACCAGCTGGCGCATTAGTTTGCGCACGGTGGGCAACCCTAGCTGCGTGGATTCCGACACCTGTTCCATACGCAGCAGACTGGCAGGCGTTTTGGCCAGGCGATTCATGATCACCAAAGCGTAATCTGTCATTTTTCCGATACGTAACATACAATGCGCGCCTTCTGGCCCCAGGGTTAGTAACTACACCGGCAAAGAATACCAAATTGGTATTGATTTTAATAGCTGAGTATTTTACTCTGGTTTACCGTAGAGAGCCCAAATTTCAATCATTAGCCTTGATTTAATGGCATTTATCTAACTAATTAAGGCTAAACGCAACACCCGAGAGACACCACCATGAGCAATGGCAACGATATCGATGCCCTGATTGGCCGCGAATACGAGGCGGGCTTTGTCACCAATGTGGAATCTGAAACCCTGCCGCCTGGCCTGAACGAAGAGGTCATCCGCATTATTTCCGGCAAGAAAAATGAGCCAGAATGGATGTTGGAATGGCGTCTGGAAGCCTATCGCAAGTGGTGTGAGATGGATGTGCCTACCTGGGCACACGTAACCCACCCTCCGGTGGACTTTAATGCCATAAGCTACTATTCCTCACCTAAGTCGAAAAAAGACGGCCCCAAAAGCCTGGATGAGGTAGACCCAGAAATTCTGGAAACCTTCGAGAAACTGGGCATCCCCCTGCACGAGCGAGCCAAGCTGGCTGGTGTGGCCGTTGATGCAGTATTCGACAGCGTTTCCATCGGCACCACCTTTAAAGATGATTTGGCCAAAGCAGGCGTGATTTTCTGTTCCATCTCAGAAGCCATTCATGAGCACCCAGAGCTGATTAAAAAATACTTGGGCAGCGTGGTGCCACAACAAGATAACTTTTATGCGGCGCTGAATTCCGCCGTGTTCAGTGATGGTTCCTTCGTTTATATCCCAAAAAATACTCGTTGCCCCATGGAGCTTTCCACCTACTTTCGGATTAACGAACTCAACACCGGGCAATTCGAACGCACATTAATTATTGCCGACGAAGGCAGCCATGTGTCCTATCTCGAAGGCTGCACCGCGCCAATGCGAGATGAGAACCAATTGCACGCTGCTGTGGTGGAACTGGTGGCACTAGGCGATGCGGAAATCAAATATTCTACCGTGCAAAACTGGTACCCCGGCGACAAAGAGGGCAAAGGCGGCATCTACAACTTCGTAACCAAACGCGGTGTATGCGATGGCGCCAACGCCAAAATTTCCTGGACCCAAGTGGAAACCGGCTCGGCCATTACCTGGAAATACCCCAGCGTCATTCTGCGCGGTGATAACAGTATCGGTGAATTTTATTCCGTTGCTCTCACCAACGGATACCAACAGGCAGACACCGGCACCAAGATGATACACATGGGCAAAAACACCAAAAGCACCATTGTATCGAAAGGCATTTCCGCCGGTAAAAGCCAAAACGCCTACCGCGGCCTGGTAAGGATTTCCCCCAAAGCCAATGGCGCACGCAATTACACCCAGTGTGATTCGCTGTTAATTGGCGATCAATGTGGCGCACACACGTTCCCCTACATTGAAAACAAAAACCCCGACAGCATCTTAGAACACGAAGCCACCACATCAAAGGTGAGCGACGACCAATTGTTTTTGTGCCGACAAAGGGGCATAGATGAAGAGAAAGCCGTTTCCATGATTGTGAACGGTTTCTGTAAAGAAGTTTTTAAAGAATTGCCCATGGAGTTTGCGGTGGAAGCCGGCAAGCTGCTGGAAGTCAGCCTGGAAGGGGCTGTGGGGTAACGCAATAACCATGAGTAACGAGAACATGTCTGAACCCATGCTAGTAGTAAAAGACCTTGTGGCCGAAGTGGATGGCAAAACCATTCTTAACGGTATTTCCCTAACCGTAAACCCTGGCGAAGTACATGCCATTATGGGGCCGAATGGCTCAGGAAAAAGTACCCTGGCCAACGTTTTATCGGGCCGGGACGGTTACCAAGTGGTAAGCGGTGAAGTGATCTATAAAGGTCAAAACCTGATGGAATTGGAACCGGAAGAACGAGCCCGAGAAGGCATCTTTTTAGCGTTTCAATATCCTGTGGAAATTCCCGGCGTAAGCAATATGCAGTTTTTAAAAGCCTCGGTGGATGCTGTTCGCGCTCACCGTGGTGATGAAGAGCTGGACTCCCCTGCCTTTATGAAACTGGCACGGGAAAAATGCAAAAGCCTGAATCTAAAACCTGAATTTTTAAAGCGCGGCGTCAACGAAGGCTTTTCCGGTGGTGAGAAAAAGCGTAACGAGATCCTGCAAATGGCTCTACTGGAACCATCATTGGCGCTACTGGATGAAACCGACTCTGGCCTGGATATTGATGCTCTGCAAGTGGCTGCAGAAGGCGTAAACGCCCTGCGCAACGAACAGCGTAGTTTTATTGTGGTTACCCACTACCAACGCTTGTTGAACTACATCGTGCCGGATTACGTACACGTATTAGCCGGCGGCAAAATTGTAAAATCCGGTGGCCGAGAGTTGGCATTAGAGTTGGAAGAAAAAGGTTATAGCTGGATTCAGTAACGGTAGTAAATGATGATTTCCCCACAAGAACTGAAACAACAGATTACTGCTGCCAACCAGCAAAAGACTGGGCTGGAATGGCTATCGGTTGCTGAGAAAGCCAACACGGTTTTTGCACAAGCCAGCATTCCTACTCGCAAAACTGAAGAGTGGAAATACTCTCCGTTAACGCCTTTGCTAACCCAGGACTTTTTCTCTGTACAGAGTCAAAGTGGCAAACTGGAAAAAAGTGCTGCGGAAACCGTTTATGGTGAAATCCAGAACGCCCACCGTATTGTATTTGTGAACGGCCTTTTTTCACAGGAACTATCGGATTGCAGCGACCTGGAAAACCAAGGTGTGCTGACATTATTCAGCAACTGCAATGATGAGCAACGCAGCCTGGTAAACGAACATCTGGGCACCGTCTGCAAGCTTGAGCAACATGTATTTGCTGCTGCAAATTATAGCGCTATGCAAGATGGCGTTTTGATTCACGCCGCCGCCAACACCAAACTGGAACAACCCATTCACTTGGTGTTTTTAAGCAGCGAACAGTCAACCCCAAGCCACGCACAAACCAATTTGCTGGTGGTTGCAGAAACCGGTGCTGAACTGCAGCTAATTGAGCAATACGATAGCCTGGGCCAACAGGTGCAACTATTCCACAACCATAACGCTGAGCTGGTGTTAAAACCCAACAGCCGATTATTGCACTTACGTATGCAAGTGGAAGATGAAGCCCTATGCCATGTGAACGGCCTACATATACAACTGGCACAAGACAGTCACTACGAACAACACAGCATTAACCTGGGCAGCCAGCTAAAGCGCAACGACATTCATGTAAACTTTAATGGCAACAATGCCTACTGCCGCTTGAATGGCGTGTTCCTGAGCAAACATAAGCAACATATCGACAACCATTTAAACCTGGAACATGCCGTGCCCCACTGCAATAGCGACACGGTTTATAAAGGTTTTATCACCGATCAAAGTCGCGCAGTGTTTAACGGTCGAATCCATATTCACAAACATGCGCAAAAGACTGAAGCACACCTGAACAACAAAAACCTGCTGCTTTCCAATAAAGCCGAACTGGACACCAAACCAGAACTGGAAATATACGCCGACGACGTAAAATGCTCCCACGGCGCAAGCATTGGCCAGTTGGATGAAAAATCTCTGTTTTATTTCCAATCTCGTGGTATTGATCGTGCAACAGCGGAAGCCATGCTTTGCTTGGGCTTTGTTAATGAAATGGTGGAGCTGTTTCCCAACCAGCAAGTCCAGTCGGTTATTACCGAGCGCTTGGCCCGGTTCTTTAACGATGTGGATAAATTAAAAAGCCTGTGGTCACTGGAAAGCTGATATGTCGGATTCAATAAACAGTTCAGAGAAGCGGCCCTTCGATATCAACGCCATTCGTGCCGACTTCCCCATTTTACATCAGCAGGTAAAAGGGAAGCCCTTGGTGTATTTGGATAACGCCGCCACCACGCAAAAACCGCAAGCGGTAATGGATGCACTATCCAGCTATTACAGCACCATCAATTCCAATGTGCATCGTGGAGCCCACACGCTAAGTGATCTGGCCACCCGTGATTTTGAAAATGCCCGCATCAGCGTACAGCGGTTTATTAATGCCCCCAGTGAAAAAGAAATCGTCTGGACTCGCGGCACCACAGAAAGCATTAACCTGGTGGCCCACAGTTTTGGCCGCGCCTTTTTAAAAGCTGGCGACGAAATTCTCATCTCCGCCATGGAGCACCATTCCAATATTGTGCCCTGGCAAATCGTGGCAGAACAAACCGGCGCTACCCTTAAAGTGGTTCCTGTTACAGAAAACGCCGAACTGGACATGGAAGCGTTCGAAACCCTGCTTAACGAAAACACCAAACTGGTTTCCGTTGTTCATGTATCCAATGCTCTAGGCACCATTAACCCGGTAAAAAACATTGTGGAAAAAGCCCATGCCGTGGGGGCCAAAGTACTCTTAGATGGCGCTCAAGCTACTCCCCATTGGAGCATCGACGTTCAAGAACTGGATTGCGACTTTTATGCCTTCTCTGGCCATAAAGTATTTGGGCCAACCGGTATAGGCGTACTGTATGGCAAGGCCGAACTACTGGAAATCATGCCCCCCTACCAAGCTGGCGGCGAAATGATTTTGCAGGTTTCTTTTAATGGCACCACTTACAACGAACTGCCCTATAAGTTTGAGGCAGGCACACCCAACATTGCGGGCGCCATTGGCCTGGCCGCAGCCATTGATTACCTGAATCAATTTGATCGCGCGCAACTGGCTCAACAGGAAGAGGCATTATTAAATGCCACCTTAGAGCAGGCGCAACAAATTGAAGGCATTCGATTAGTTGGCCGCGCCAAACACAAGGCCGGCGTGTTTTCCTTTTTGCTGGAAGGCGCTCACCCCCATGATGTGGGGACCTTGCTGGATCAACAGGGTGTGGCCGTACGCACCGGCCACCATTGCGCCATGCCCATTATGGATCAATTCTGCATTCCAGGAACGGTGCGCGCATCGTTCGCGTTTTACAACACCCTGGAAGAAGTAGAACAATTTTTTGCGGCTTTAAACAAAGCCAAAACCTTTTTGCTATAACCGGAAGAAGCGAGAGCACTATGACCGTTCAGACCTTCAGCCCAGAAAATGCCATTACCCTAACCGAAGCAGCCATTAAGCATATGGAAGCGGAAGTCAGCAAAGCGCAAAGCGCATCGGCAGTGCGCATTTCCGTTAAACCCAGCGGTTGTTCCGGCTACATGTACGATATGGAACTGGTTTCAGAGCCATCTGAAAATGACATCACCTTGAAGCCTTCCTCCAGCCTCACGGTTTTTTTAGATAAAGAAAGCCTGCCCGTACTGCAAGGCACTGAGCTTGATTACATTAAACAGGGCTTAAATTCGTTGCTACAGTTTCGCAATCCCAACGCCACCGCAGAGTGCGGATGTGGCGAAAGCTTTTCGGTAAATAAATAATGAACGCCAGCGCCGAACAAAGAATGGTGGCAGTGATGCGCGACTGCCCAGCACGTGCCGTGCCCACAGGAACGCCTATCACGCTGCCTAAAAATGCCTTTGTTACCATCACCCAAGCACGCGGTGGTAACTATACTGTTAGCTTTCGCGGCAATCTGGCCCGCGTAGATGGCACCGATGCAGATGCTTTAGGGCTGGAAGTGGAAGAACTGGATTTCGGGCATGTGGAAGACGGTGCGCCCCAGGAAGATCATGTATGGGAAACCCTACGTTCCATCTATGACCCTGAAATTCCAGTAAACATTGTGGATTTAGGCTTAATCTACGGCGTTGAAATTATTGAAAAAGCGCCTGGCCATGATGTAGTCAACGTAACCATGACACTTACCTCCCCCACCTGTGGTATGGGCCAAGTGCTGGCCGATGATGTACGCTATCGCTTGAAAAAGGTTCCCAATGTGGACGAAGTAAACGTCAATATCGTATTCGACCCTCCCTGGAGCCGAGACAACATCTCCGAAGAAGCCCAGTTGGAACTGGGAATTTTTTAAAATCACGTTACAGTTTTGGTTGGCAGCATGACAAACCCCTTTGGCACCGATATCACCTCTGAAAACATCCTTGAAGACCTGGAATTCTTCGATGATTGGGAAGATCGCTACCGCTACATCATCGATCTAGGAAAAAAACTACCTGCCATGGATAACGCCCTAAAAACCGAAGATCATCTTGTGCGTGGCTGTCAAAGCCAAGTATGGATTCATCATGACTATAATAACGACCAAAACCTGTTGAATTTTCAGGTAGATAGTGATGCCCATATCGTACGCGGTCTAGCCGCCATGGTGATGGCCGCATTCAATCAACAAAGCCCGCAGCACATCACCAAGTTTGATGTGGAAGATTATTTTGGCAAAACTCAGCTGATCCAACATTTAAGTCCTACTCGTGGTAATGGCTTACAATCCATGGTGAAAACCATCCGTGCCGCAGCTGCTCAATACCAATAGATTTTTGACGCCACAAACCGCCTAACCCTTTGTCTGCCAAGGATTTGTCACCTAAAGCATATGCATTGTTTGCGAATGACAAATTCACAACAATCCAACACAGACTTGCACAATACTTTCTTGGCCATGATCTATACTAAATTTACGATCACCCATAAAAGGCTCTAGGGGCTCGTTACAGGCTTAGCGCCAACTTTAACGCGCCATCTGTTTGGAATTATTATTTTGAAGAAATTTCAATACCATAATGCTATTGAAGCAGTAGTTTTCTTTTGCTTAATTGCTTTCAGCAGCCTTAGTTTCTCAGCGCAAACGATTGAGTTAAACGATGACTTCTCCGAGGTGGATCTAGACCGTCACTACATTACTTTTTTTGAAGATGCTGAAGATACTCTTGCCATTGCGGACATTGTTGCACAACGAGACGCCTTATTCCGTCCACCCGAGCAAGACGTGCTTAATTTTGGTCACACAGCCTCATCGGTTTGGGTGCATTTTTCCGTTACTGATAACGGTGCTGCTAACGAAGACAATGTTTGGATTCTAGAATCCAGCTTCCCCCTGCTGGCTCGATATAATGTTTATGTTTTTTCTGAAGGTGTGGAAACAGAAGCCTACAGCATTGGCTATAGCCGTCCCATGGTGGAGCGTAAACTACGACACCGTTACTTCGCTCAACCCATTACCCTTAAGCCCAACACAACTTACGATGTTTACGTTAATGTAAAGCGCGCCAATGGCAGCGTGCAAATACCATTGAAATTAACGCGCCCGGTTAATTTTTTCTATAACGAACTCAGTAGTAATCATGCTTTCGGAATTTTATTCGGCATCATGATTGCCATGACTATTTACAACCTGTTTTTATTTTTCTCAGTTGGCAATCGAGCGTATTTTTACTACATCGCTTACATCGTCTCTACCATTGTTACCTTCCAGGCATTGACCGGTTTCGGCTTCCTGTTTATTTGGAAGAACACGCCACTGATAAACGAATATGTGACCCAACTGGGTGCTACCATCGCTGGCATGTGCAGTCTGTTATTTGCCAGAAATTTTATTGAACTGGAAAAATACGACAAGCGCCTGAACAGGGTAATTGATATTCTTGTGGGCATTGGCCTGGTTCTTGTCGTGATTAAAGTCTTCACCGACTACTTTATGAGCCTGCAAGTATCCACCTACATGAACGTGGCCAGCGTTATTTTGCCATTGATTGTATTCTACTGTTGGCGCAAAGGCTCACGACCGGCAGGCTATTTTCTCCTAGCCTGGTTTATGCTGATTATCGGCATTGTACTTTACACACTAACATTGATGGGTATTGCACCCACCAACGCCGTTACTACAAACTCAGTATTGATTGGCGCTGCAGCGGAAATGCTATTGCTGTCACTGGGATTGGCAGATCGCATCAACACCGAACGCAAAGCAAAGTACGAAGCACTAGAAGAACAGCACAAAGCCATTGTTCGCCTGAAAGAAGCGGAAGATCGGTTAATGCACCGCGCTTTACACACCCGAACCACCGGCTTACCCAATCGTAC
>JBFKSL010000109.1:0-10458 GCA_041626995.1 Ketobacter sp.
AGCCTGCGTTCGCTCCTCTTGTTGTTTTAGCTGGCGAACCGGCTGCAAGCGTTTGGATTTTTTCATAGGTTAGAGATCAGCCTGGTGCAAACAGGTTATCCATATGCTGGAGCGATTGTTCAAAGTTGAATTTTTGTTGCATTCCCTGCCCCAGAAAATCACGAATCGGTTTGATTTTTTGAATAGCCAGATCGGTTTCTGGATCACTGCCCTGCACGTAGGCCCCCACACTGATTAAGTCGCGACTTTGCTGGTATCTGGCATATAAACGTTTGACCACTTGCGCCTTATGAAGGTGATCTTCTGGTATCACTTGAGGCATGGCCCGGCTAATGGATGCTTCAATGTCGATGGCAGGGTATTGCCCCTCTTCTGCCAATCGTCGTGATAACACCACGTGCCCATCTAAAATGGCTCTAGCAGAATCGGCCACTGGATCCTGAACATCGTCACCCTCTGTTAGCACGGTATAAAATGCAGTAATGGAACCGCCACCGGGGCGACCATTGCCGGCCCGCTCCACTAATTGAGGTAGTTTTGCAAACACTGACGGTGGATAGCCTTTAGTTGCCGGCGGCTCACCAACGGCTAAAGCAATCTCCCGTTGTGCTTGGGCATAACGGGTAAGGGAATCCATGAGAAGTAATACGTTTTTTCCCTGATCTCGAAAATATTCGGCAATTGCTGTGGCCAACATTGCTCCATGCATTCGCATTAACGGGGAGTCGTCCGCTGGAGACGCTACCACAACCGAACGGCGCAGACCTTCATCTCCTAAACTGTGCTCGATAAATTCTTTTACTTCACGACCCCGCTCACCAATCAGGCCCACTACGGTAATGTCCGCCGTGGTGAAACGCGTCATCATGCCCAACAACACACTTTTACCCACGCCACTACCGGCAAACAACCCCATCCGTTGCCCTCTACCTACCGTGAGCAGACTATTAATGGCCCGTACGCCCACATCCAATGGCTCATCAATGGGTTTGCGCTCTAACGGATTGATAGCTTCTCGGCTTAGGGACACATAACCATCAACATATAGCCGACCTTTATTGTCCAGCGGGTGTCCACGGCCATCAAGAATGCGCCCTAATAGACCTTCTCCTACGGGCACCTTCGAAACATGTTTGTTGGGAATCACCCTTGCACCGGGCTGCAAACCCGATACAGGCTCAATGGGCATGAGGTACATTTTATTATTGGAGAAGCCAACCACCTCAGCTTCCACATCGTTATTGTCGGAGCCGCGAATGGTGCAGTGACCACCGACGGGAACCTTGCACCCTACTGCCTCCAAGGTCAGGCCCACCATCCGTAACAGCCTGCCTTCCACCAGGTATTCCGGCTTGGTCGCGCTGTAAGGTAAATAGGTTTTTATGCGATCAGCTATGCTAATTCGATGATTGAGGTCCATTTTCCGGCGGCTCCTCAGTGGAAGAATCTGTATCCGATTCAGACTCGGAAAAATGGAATGGTTTTAAGCTGGATAGATCCTCCAATGAATCTTCTTCATTTTCTGTAAATGGTGCCACTTCATCCATAAGCTGATCTACATGACCGTGCTGTTGGCTGCGTTGCTGTAACGCTTTTTCCTGTTGCTCATAAACTTGTTGTATCACCATAGCAAGCCTGCGTTCTGCGCGGGCATCGACCATACTGCTATCGGTTTCTATGATACACCCACCGGGGGTAATAGTCGGATGAGCTAATATGCGCCAACTGTCATCCCACTCCCCTACTTCTTTCAATTTGGCGAGTACAAACTCGGTATCTTCATGGTTTAAATGAATACGCAGGCGTTCCGACCCGGGATTTAAACAGTCTATGGCTTCTCTAACGATGGCCGCTAGGGATGAAGAATCCAAGGTTAATTCACGATGAACCACCCGCCGACAAATTTGCTCAACCAGCTCCAATAAACTTTTTTCCAATTCTTGATCTTGTTTTGGTATGGGCTCCAGTAAGGTTCGGCATATTTGCGATAATTTAGTGACAGCAGCCTTTACGTCACTTTCGCCGTTGATAAGGCCCTGCTGGTATCCTTCTTGGCGGCCAGCTTCGCGCCCTTCCAGCAACCCTTCTTCATAGGCTGCCTGGCGAATAACTTCAAGATCTTCAGCCGTTAGGGGTTTAACCTCCTGCTCTTCTTCAACAGGTGCAACCTCTTGTCCCGGTTTGGGCTTGGCAGGAATATTGTAAGCATTTTGTTTAACCGGAATATCGGCATCCATACTAGGAAGCTGCCAACGCTCCCAGGCGCTTAACGTCTCCGGTTGGCTTTTTTTCTTTTCGGTATGCGGTGGTTTATTTTCGGTGGACATCTGATTTCTGATTTAACCAAGTTAAATCATCTCCTCGCCGCCTTTACCACCCAGCACAATCTCACCGGCTTCAGCCATACGACGCGCGATGGCAAGAATTTCTTTTTGCGCCCCTTCCACTTCACTGAGTTTAACCGGACCCTTGGCTTCTAAATCATCACGCAGCAACTCGGCAGCACGCTTGGACATATTGCCAAAGATTTTTTCTTTCACTACGTCGTCAGCACCTTTTAAGGCCAAAATTAATGATTCGGAGGAAACCTCTCTTAACAACGCTTGTATACCGCGATCATCCACGTCCGCCAGGTTATCAAATACAAACATCAAGTCTTGAATTTCCTGGGCTAAATCTTCATCCACTTCCTTGATGGCTTCCATCAATTGAGATTCTGTATTGGTATCCAGAAAGTTCATAATATCCGCTGCGCATTTTGATCCGCCTAAATCCGTAGAGGCGGATCCACTCTGCTTGGAAAACTGCTTTTCCAATATATCGTTAAGTTCTTTCATCGCATGGGGCTGTACAGATTCCAACGACGCAATACGCATAACGATATCCAGGCGCACCCTTTCATCAAAATAACTTAAAGCTTCCGCAGCTTGATCAGGGTCTAGATAGGCAACTACAATGGCCTGAATTTGTGGATGTTCAAAGCGAATAAGGTCGGATACTGAGCGCGCATCCATCCACCGCAACGTATCCAAGCCAGTGGTATTGCCACCAGTAAGAATACGGTCTACCAACGTTCCGGCCTTGTCTTCCCCTAAAGCATTGACCAGCATCTTGCGAATGTAGCCATCAGCACCCACGCCTAAAGCGGTTTGCGTGGATATCATTTCCATGAAATCCGCCATAACACCTTCAACGTGGTCTTTGGGAACATTTTGAAGTTTAGCCATGGACAGGCCAATTTTTTGGACTTCTTTGGGCCCCATATGACGCAACACTTCTGCTGCGTTTTCTTCACCCAACGACATCAATAAAATCGCTGCCTTCTCAATGGGAGGCAGCGATTTTATTGCAGGTTGTTTCGCCTTATTGTCTTCACTCATCACTTATCCAGGTTTTTACTACCTGAGCCACCCTTCTGGGGTCTTCTGCCACCATGGATTTCACGGCATCCAGATGCTGATCATAGGAAGCATCCGGACCGGGGAGCAAAGGATTTGATGCACCGGTTAAAGTAACATCGGCACCTTCACCTCCGCCTGCTGCGCCGGCCAATAATCCACCTTCAAGTTGGGATTCTAGAGCCGCCATGGTTTCGTCGCGACCAGTCTCTGCCAACCTTTTCAGTATAGGTCTGAATACTCCAAAAATCAGGAAGATAACGATGAAAAAGCCACCTCCTTTTTTCACTAAATCCCAAAAGAAGGGTTGTTCCCATAACGGTGGCGGGGGGATTTCCTCGACGGCTTCCGGTGCGTATTTGTGGAAAGGCTGATTGATCACTGTAACACTGTCACCACGGGCAGCATTAAACCCAATGGCATCTCTAGCCAGGGTGTGGATACGCTCTAGCTCTAAGTCAGAAATCGCTTGCGCCTGCAACTCTTGTGAACCTTCTTTCGCCACATAGCGGCTGTCCAACACCACCGCCACGGTTAAGCGTTTTATGTCACCAACCTGATGACGAGTATGGCTGATGGTACGATCCAGCTCAAAATTGCGAGTGGCCTGCTTACGCACGTTACCCATAGCGGTTGCCTCACCGGCAGCACCAGCCTCCCCGGGTTGCTCAGGAACGGTTACCGCACCAGGGGGCTGATTAGACAAGGCACCTGGGATGCCCGCGGACCCGCCTCCGCCTCCCACCACTTCACTTAAGGTTTGTTCACTGCGAACAGCTGGTAAGTCTGGGCTGAAGGACTCAGAGGTTTGCTCCGTTTGGCTGAAATCAATATCGGCACTGACTTGAACTTTATAGCCGTCCCTTCCCACCAAAGGTTCTACAATATTGGAAATACGATCTACGTATTTTTGCTCCATGGTTTTGGTGTAATCCAATTGTTTCGCGGCTAAAGCAATATCTGAATCTGCATCGGATTCGGATAGCAGTTGGCCACGCTGATCCACCACTGTCACTTCTTTATCGCTTAATTCTGGAATGCTGGATGCGGTTAAGTGAACAATAGCTGCCACCTGCATACGATCAAGACTTTGATTGGGATAGAGCTCTAGAAAAACAGATGCACTGGGCTTACGACGATCATTTACAAACACGGATCGCTTGGGAATGGCCAGGTGAACTCGAGCACCGCGCACACTGTTCATGCTTGCAATGGTACGAGCAAGCTCGCCTTCGATACTTCGATAATAACGGGTTTTTTCCATAAATTGGCTGGTACCGAAACCCTGCTCTTTATCGAGCAATTCATAACCCAATGTATTGCCGGAAGGAAAACCTTCTGCTGCCAGCCTCATACGGGCTTGATGAATTTTATCGGATTCCACCAAGATAATACCGGAGGTGGTATCCACTTTGAATTTAATATTTTCTCGTTGCAGTAAGTCAGAAACCTGACCAGCTTCCAGGTGGGTTGCATCGGTATAGAGTGGCCTGAAGTCCGGTTCTTGATACCACAGAGCTGCACCCAATCCAATTGCAATGCTGATAGCCAGCCCCACCATCAAAGCAACTTGCTTCAATACGCTTAAGCTACCCAAACCATCCAGTACGGCAAAACCCGATCCTGCTTGTTCTTTATTTTCTTCAGCCATGGCTCTACTCCAGTTTTATCCGCTACTACACTGGCATGTTCATAATATCTTTGTAGGATTCCACCAGTTTGTTGCGCACTTGCACCACAGCCTGGAAAGCAATACTGGATTTTTGCGAAGCAACCATCACGCGGGTGATATCGATATTACTGTCACCACGAATGTAGGCTTCTTTCAATGCCCCGGCCTCACTTTGCAATTCATTCACGTTATCCAACGCCTGCTTGAACATGGAAGAAAACTGAGGGCCAGTTGCTTCCTGAGTATCTATGTTTTGCGTTGGTTTAACATCTTGGGTAGCGATGCTTTTTAATTCACGCATTTGCGCCAATAAGGAATTCATTTCTACAGAACCTGACATAACGCCTACCTCAACGTGATGAATTTTTGACAGTTACTCTCTATGCACAGATACGTTCAACATCTATGCCACATTCACGCATACGGGCTAATTTATAGCGCAAGGTACGAGGGCTGATACCCAATTTCTCTGCCGTTTGCTTTTTACTCCCACCCAGAGATTTTAGGGTGTCAATAATCAGCTCGAACTCGCGTTTTTTTAGATCCTCACCCAATGCACTGGCGCTTTCTCCTTCCGCTTCCATATGGTTAAAGGCAGAACTTGAAGCATCATCTTCTGGAATAAAGATATCCTCGGCGGTAATAACACCACCGGAGCACAAAATGAGCGCTCGTTGAATCACATTGTCTAATTCGCGAATGTTGCCTGGCCAATTGTGCTGAACCAATCGTAACTCGGCCCCAGCATCTAAAATCACCTTGCCAACCTCCTGACCTTTTTCTGCAATCATGCGCTGAGCCAAGGGAATGATATCGTCGCGGCGTTCACGCAAGGGTTTCCATAACAGTGGAAACACGCACAAGCGATAGTAGAGATCTTCACGGAAGTTTCCTTTCTCCACCTCTGCTTTTAAATTGCGGTTGGTTGTGGCCAGTACGCGAACATCCAACTTAATGGCTTTTTTACCGCCAATACGTTCCACTTCTTTTTCTTGCAATACACGCAGTAATTTCGCCTGTAAGCCGATGTCCATTTCTGAAACTTCATCCAGTAGCAAAGTGCCACCATTGGCCTGTTCGAATTTTCCTGCGCTGCTTTGATGAGCACCTGTAAATGCACCTTTTTCATGCCCAAAAAGGGTGGCTTCTAGCATATTTTCAGGAATAGCGGCACAATTAATAGCAACAAAAGGCTGATCAGCCCGAGGGGAATGGCGATGAATGTATCGCGCCAGCACCTCTTTACCAGTGCCGCTCTCGCCCATGATCATGACGCTGGAATCGGTTTGCGCCACTTTCTTGGCAAGTTGAAAAACCCGTTTGGTTTCTGCGTCTTCTGCCACTGGGTCTTCGTTGGTTTGGGGGGCATGTACATATTTTTCTACAATAGAAACCAGCTTTTCTGTGGAGAATGGCTTTTCTAAGTAATCGACTGCGCCATTTCGCATGGCCTCCACTGCATTGGAAATACTGCCATAGGCAGTCATGATCAACACAGGGATCTGTGGCCAGTCCGATGCAATTTTTCGCATCAACTGATAGCCATTCATGCCCGGCATATTCACATCAGACACAACCAGATCACAGCTATATTGAGTCAGCCATTGCAAAGCCTGCTCTGCATCTGCCACACCTTGAACCTGAAGCTCGGCTACATCTAAGGTATCCATAATGGCTTCACGTAAATCCGCATCATCTTCGACAATCAGTACTTGTGTGTTTCTCATGTTTAAATCTCCTCACCGTGATTTACCGTTGCAGGTAACAGCGGCAAGCTTATTCTGGCGCAAGCGCCACCTTGCTGCAGATTGAAAATTTCAAAGCAACCACCATGGGCTTCAATAACGGCGTTAGTTACCGCCAAGCCCAGCCCCGTTCCAGTTGCTTTGGTTGTAAAAAATGGTTCTTTAATGCGTTGATAGACACCAGCATCGATACCTGGGCCATTATCTTTGATGTGAATTTGGAGAAAGCCTTTTCTATCAAAAGAGCTGATAACATGAAGATTGGGCTTTACTCCAGCGCCAACACATGCTTCGGAAGCGTTATCCAATAAATTGGTGAATGCACTGCTTAATAGATCAGGATTGCAGCGAACATATCCATTGAATTTGGAGACCGACCACCTAATTTCAAACCCTTTCTGCAGAGCAAGCTCTTGAGTTTGACGCTCTAAATTAGTCAGTAACTGAGTTAAGGGCTGCACCGAATGTAGAGATATTCCCCCTTTGGAGAAAATCAGCATATCCTGCACTTGCTTTTCCAATTGCACCAAACGAGCTTTTAGCTTTTCAGCGTATTTAATTCGGCGTTCATCTGATAACTCATCAGATGCCAAATGGTCAGCATAAAGCGTTGCAGTGGACAGGGGCGTGCGAATTTGATGCGCTAATGATGCTGTCATCCTGCCCATTTCGGAAAGCTTTCTATTGTGATTGAGTTTGTTCTGTAAGCTGCGTGTTTCAGTTTGATCTGAAAGCACAATAATTTGACCGGGCTCGTTATTAAGCGATTGGGTAGCAATACTCACCAGGCGACCACTTTTTAACAACACCTCGTGACCATCAATCGGCTTCGGGGAAAAACACTGATTAATAATATCCAGCCATTTCACCCCTTTCATATTGGGTTGCAGCAAGTGTTGAGCGTTATCATTTGCCTTGGCGACCACACCAAGGCCATCCAACAGTATCACCGCCACTGGCATGGCATTGAGCAAAATATCGAACCGCTCAGCCAACACCTCTTTGGCCGAGTGCTCACGCAGACGGGCCTGGTCTGTTTCCGCCAGCTCGGATTGCAGCTCGCCTACCCTTTGTTCCAGCTCCTGATAGGAAGAGGTAAGTTGCGCAGAAATATCATTGAAGGCGCTAAAAGCGGTCTGTAATCGCTTCTGCAAATTAACGCTAGGCTTGGGCGCTTCAAACGCTGCAATATTTTGACTATCACCGGTTGCAGGTTGGCTTTCCGCTGCAATAGCACTCATAACTGACTCCAAAATTGACACTTCGGAGACTTATAAAGCAAAGGCTGTGCCTGAATTTATTAATGCCCTAATATCAAAGGCTTGGCCGCAACCCTGTGGGGTTTTGGCCAGCCTTTGTCAGGTATTTGGCGCTATTCTTGCTATTGAGGATTAAGGATAATATGAGAGAGGAGTAAAACCTTTAAGCCCGGTTTAATTCGTACTTACGCATTTTTTCCACCAATGTGGTTCGGCGAATTTTTAATTTTTCTGCCGCACGCGCAACAACACCATTACAATCATCCAAAGCCTGCTTTATAAGATTACATTCCAGGTTGGATAAATACTCTTTTAGATCAATACCGTTTACTGGAAGCAGCGCAGGTGTATCCATGCTCACATAGCCCGGCATGGCACCCGCCATATCAGCGAGCTCTTCTGGCAAATCTCGATCTTCGTCAATATCATCCACATGGCGAAAACGCTTGGGCAAATCCGACACGCCAATGACGCCATAGGGATGAGTAATCACCAAGCGTTCCACAAGATTGGCCAGCTCGCGCACATTACCCGGCCACTCATGGCGACATAGGGCCATAATGGCAGCAGAATTAAACCGAATAGAGCCACGCTTTTCGTTTTCTACACGGGCAACCAATTCATTTAACAGCAAAGGAATGTCTTCCGTTCGCTCTCGTAACGGGGGCATTTCAATGGGAAATACATTAATTCGATAATATAAGTCTTCCCTGAATTTACCTTCCTTAATGTGTTCTTCCAGATTTTGGTGGGTCGCAGCAATAACCCTGACATCAGCCTCGTAGGTTTTCGACCCCCCGACCCTTTCGAAGGTTCGCTCCTGTAACACACGCAATAATTTAACCTGCATATGCAGCGGCATATCGCCAATTTCATCTAGAAAAATTGTGCCACCCTGGGCTAATTCGAAACGACCAGGCCTGCTGGTAATCGCGCCAGTAAATGCACCCTTTTCATGTCCAAACAATTCGCTTTCCAGTAACTCCTGCGGAATGGCACCACAGTTAACTGGAACAAATGGCTTATGACGACGATGGGAGTTGTAATGCAGGTTTCTGGCGACTACTTCCTTACCAGTGCCAGATTCACCAGTGATCAGCACGTTCACGTCTTTATCGGCAACTTGAGCCATCAGCTCTCTTACCGAAATTACGGATCGGCTCGTGCCCACCAAACTGCGAAACAATTGCGCTTCACGACGCTGGGCACGCACGGGATCAGCGCTTAGATGATCTTTATACACCTGCGCTCGATGCAATGTATCCATCATCTTGGTATAACTGGGCGGCGTTTCCAATGAAGCAATTATGGCCTTTTGGGCATCTTCGCCATCAGATTGACTTGTTTCTGATTGGTCCAGATATATCAGAGGAATGGTAGACTCCCACTCCAATAAGGCTTGAGTGGTTTTGCTTAGATCGTTTACCTCTCCTACGATTGCACAGGTAAAAGTAGCGCTTTCTTCACCACTAACTGCCTGCCCCCAAGCCGCTTCGTCACTATCGAAAGTATCCTCACCAATAAAATCGAGAATTACTTTTAGATCATGTCGACGAGATTCCTGATTATCAATCAGTAATACTTTAATTTCTTTCCACATGCTTTATTGATTCACTATCCGTAAAATTGACGCACTTCTTATAGTTATCATTCAGTAAAGGCTATAGTTCTTGGGTTAGTCAAATTCCTGACGCAAGTTTTTTGTAACGACAGAAAAGAATGGATAGTTAGGAAGGAGTTGTTAAGATTTTATGGATCTGGCTACGTCAAGATACTTGCTGGCACCCGCTTTATTACGCGATACTCCACGCAATTCAATACCAGTACTGTCCTTTGCCCGCTCCACTATTTGTAATGCAGATTGATATATTTCAAGGAGCTTTTCCATATTGCCAGCCAATAATTCCAGGTCTTCATTACTGCTTTCTTCTAGGGGCAATCGTGATCTTAAGAACTGATCGCACTGCTGGCTTATGTCTTTTAGCGCAACTAAATCACTGCTTAATAAGGCACTTTCCAGCTTGTGGTGATAACTATAGATTTCCTCAGCAATCATGACATTAACCCATCACCGAGGAATCTTCTTGTGAGTAGATTTCCTGTGCTTGGCGAGCGATACCATCCCAACCTTCTTTAACATCCTTAAGCAGGCGAATCACTTCCTCGACCGGTTCTTTGGTTTTATTGGTAGACGCTTCATATAATCGAACGGTCATATACTCATATAGACTGTCGAGATTCTTAGAAATCTCTCCACCTTTCTCATGATCTAAAAAGCTTTGTAAGCCGCCCAGGATGGTAATCACTCGCCCAAGATGCCGACCACGACCTTCAAAATCCATTCGTTCGATACAGCCCATGGCTTGCTGCAAATTATCCAAAGC
>JBFKSL010000110.1:0-10420 GCA_041626995.1 Ketobacter sp.
ATTGGCATAACGCACAATGGCTTGCACCTGCTCTACGGTTTTGGGCAGCACGATGGCCAAGGGGGCTGGGGTGTATTTTTTGGTCCAGTCGCAACCGTAGTGGGCCAGGCTATCGGCATCAGTCAGCATACGGCCTTCGTCTACGAGTTGGCTTAGCCCAGCAAGAATTTGGTTGGTGTCGGTCATGGTTTTCTCTTTCGTTACAACGGGTTGTTCGGTTTTTAAAGGCCCGGTTGGGCATCAATAGTAGCAAGCTTGGAAGTTTGGCCGGTGTTGATTTGAAACTCTCAGCGGCAGGGATGCCGCTGTGAAGTCCCCAGGGATGGGTTCACGACGTGTTTCAAATCAACACCGGCCAAACTTTTGAGCTTGCGGCGACTGACCACATAGTCAGCATGTTCCATTAAGGAATTTCATTCGCCCATGTGAGAATTTCACAGGCCTTTAGCCATTCCCGAGGCTCAGTTTTCGATGGCTTATGATACCATAGCCGCCCTCAAATATTGGCCAAGCCGTTAAACCTTCATGGGTGAGTTAGCAAAATGAGCACAACCTCTTTGGACAAAAGCAAAATCCGCATTCTGTTGCTGGAAGGCGTTCATCAATCTGCCGTAGATAACTTCAAGCGCGCAGGATACGAGAACATTGAATACCTGAAAACCTCCCTGCCGGAAGATCAACTGAAAGAGAAGATCGCCGATGCACACTTTGTTGGCATTCGCTCTCGCACCCAGCTAACTGAAGACATTTTCGAAGCCGCACAAAAGCTGATCGCGGTTGGCTGTTTCTGCATTGGCACCAATCAGGTAGATCTGAAAGCGGCACTGGCTCGCGGTATTCCCGTATTTAACGCACCCTTCTCCAACACCCGATCTGTTGCCGAATTGGTATTGGCAGAAGCTATTTTACTGCTGCGTGGTATACCCGAGAAGAACGCCGTATGCCACCGAGGCGGCTGGCAGAAAACAGCGGCAAACAGCTTTGAGATTCGCGGCAAGACTTTGGGTCTAATTGGCTACGGTAATATTGGTTCGCAACTGAGCGTTTTGGCCGAAGGCCTGGGCATGAAGGTTATTTTCCACGATGTAGTAACCAAATTGCCTTTGGGTAATGCCTCTCAGGTAAACAGCTTGGATGAATTGCTGGAGCAAGCGGATGTGGTTTCTTTGCACGTACCGGAAACTGCGGCGACCAAATACATGTTTGGCAAAAACGAAATTTCCAAAATGAAACCACAGAGTGTTTTGATTAACGCTTCCCGTGGCACTGTAGTGGAAATTGATTCTCTGGCCGATGCGTTACGTGATAAGAAAATTCTGGGCGCAGCCATTGATGTATTCCCAGTGGAACCTCGTGGCAATGACGAAGAATTCACTTCCCCATTGCGCGAGTTCGACAACGTGATTTTAACGCCACACGTTGGCGGCAGCACGCAAGAAGCGCAAGTGAATATCGGCGGCGAAGTGTCTGAGAAATTCATCAAATACAGCGATAACGGTTCTACTATTTCTGCTGTTAACTTCCCGGAAGTGGCCTTGCCCGTTCACGACAACGTGCACCGCATTTTGCACATCCACAAAAACGTGCCTGGTGTGCTTTCCAACATCAATACGATTTTCTCTAGCAACAACATCAATATCTTGGGGCAGTATCTGCAAACCAACGATCAGATCGGTTATGTGGTTATAGACATTGATAAGGAACAGAGTGAATTGGCGCAGCAAAAATTGCGCGAGGTGGAAGGTACAATTCGGTGTCGGGTTTTGTTTTAGGAAACCCGCCCTTATCCCAAGTTGCGATGAAATACCATTGAGATGGCGTTGTTGTAAAGAAAGTCAGGCAGCAGTTTTCTTACGGCCAGCGTAAAGTGCGCATCACCGCCCACCACATAGCGCAGTTTTTTACTACCGTCGGTGGCTGCTGCCATAATTGCCTTGGCAACATCTTGCGGCTGCGAAGAGATTTTGGCCGCAGCACCATCAATAAAACCAAGAATCTTATTGCTGTAGCTGTCATAGACATTCACACCGGTCTGATTTTCCCGATCGGTGGAGCGCCCCCAGAACTCAGTTCGAATGGTTCCCGGTTCAATGATTTTTACGCGAATATTAAAACGGCTTAATTCAAAAGCCAGTGAATCCGTGAAGCCTTCCACCGCCCATTTGCTAGCGTGGTAAACGCTGTACAGTGGCACCGTGGATCGACCAGCAAAGCTGGCCATATTGATAATGGTGCCACGGTTGCGCGCGCGAAAATGGGGCAACAGCGCCCGTGTTAATTCCATTAAACCAAACACATTGGTTTGGAACTGACGCTCGATTTGATCTCGGGAGAGGGTTTCAAAAGCACCTATCAGACCGTAACCGGCATTGTTCACCAACACATCAATAACGCCAAATGTTTCTAACGCCTGATCCACTGCCTGGTGAATACTATCATCGTCACACACATCCAGTTTCAGGCAGACCACATTCTCCAGCAGATTCAGTTCCCGCTCTTTCTCCGGTGAGCGCATAGTGGCCACTACATTCCAGCCCTTTTGCTGAAATAGTTTTACCGTCTCCCGACCAATACCGCTGGAACAGCCGGTAATCAACACAGTTTGTTTCATAACTCAATTATCTCTTTGGCACTGATTAGGATCGAGAAACGCGCGCCTGATATTCTCGGGTCTTTTCGTTATCTGGTGCAATTCGATCTTGTGCACCTGCAATTCTCTTAATCCAATTGCCAATGCGTTCAGGTAAGGCCTGCTCAATAGTACCAACCGGATATAACCATTTCGGCATGGTCACCTCTGGCTGGCCATGCCTACAGGATGCAACAACTTCAGCAGCGATTTCAGATGGCTTGGCCTTGGGAATTCCACGAATATTCATACCAGCGGTCAAATCAGTATCCACTGCCGAAGGCATAATGGTCGTAATGGACACACCCGAACCCACTATTTCGGCACGCACCGCGCGCGATAAACCGGCCACCGCAAATTTACTTGCCGTGTAAACGGCAGCCCCAGCGCAGGTCATTTTCCCCGCCATGGAGGACACATTTACAATATGCCCATGGCCTCGTTGCAGCATGTCCGGAAGCACCAGGCGCATACCATTGATCACACCGCCTGTGTTGATTGCCATTTCCCGGTGCAACGCGGCTAAATCGATGCTGGCAAACTCCCCGGTACGCATAATGCCGGCATTATTCACCAGCAAATCCACCGGCCCCAGCTCTCGCGCCACATTCAAAAAATTCTCGAACGACTCGGGGTCGGCCACATCCAACTTTACTGCTGTTACACCTGAGAGTGATGCCGCTACAGCCTCTGCAGCTTTCTCATCAATGTCACCGATAACCACGCGAGCCCCTTGATCAACCAGGGCTCTGACCGTGGCCTCACCGATGCCTCTACCGCCACCTGTGACACAGGCAACGGCACCATTCAATGTGATGGACATAAACGATAGCCTCTTAGCGAACGTAGGGATAACGAAGGGCGAAGTAACCGACAATATCCCAGCCGTGTTTCACCTTGTACACCACCCGTCCCAAAAATACGTCTGGCACGATTTCCACGATTTCGTCCCGAACCTTAGGAAGAATCAGTGGGTTCTTGAATGAAGGTTCATCATAAGTAATCGCGCGAACTTTCAGGTGGGGTGCTACCGGTGAAGTGTCAATACGATGATGGAAGTCGAATCCAAGCAACTCATTACCCTGCTTTTGCAGCTTGTAGTGAGGCATTGCAAGTTTGGCGGGGATATAAGCGGAAGCGGTGATGCGGTTGTAGCCCGTGCCGGTTTTCTGATTAAAGGTTTTGCCTGTCCAACCCATGCGCCCCAGAAGCTGCCCCAGCATAACGGCGTTGTTAATCGTCCGCATCAGGAATGAACCGTGCAGGTTCATCACCATGCCTTCCGTGTCGCCATTGGGTGCTTCTGCGTCACCATTACCCTGGGCGAACAACCAAGGCAAGCGATAGAACTGCGATTCGTGCTGGAGCTCTTTGAGCAGCTCCCAGGCATTTTCTTTCGCCAAATCAGGATTGCTCTGGGCTTGAGCCCTGAGATTCTTCAGGCGTTGCTCGTCTGATATTGGCGCAGGAACAGTGGATGCCTGTTTTAGCGTAGCTTGCATATCGTTACTCCCTCTATTGATCTAATCTAATTGTTTACAGTATATAGTTGGTACAGAGCAGTACCAACTATATATTCAGCCTTAGCAGCCTGTCAATGCTTGCTCGGCTGAACTTTATGCTGCTACGATAATTGTCTGATCTAATGGAATATTTTGTCTAATGACCCATCCTACCCGCCCTTTTCAGGGCCAATCAGCAAAGTCTCGAGTTCACGCCCGGCGCCAACAATTGCTGAGTAAAGCCTATGAAATCATTGCCGCTGAAGGCTGGAGAAACTTGTCCATCCACAAGCTTTGCACGGAGGCAGGTCTAAACAAGCGTTACTTCTATGAAAGTTTCGATAGCCTTGACTCAATGACCGCAGCGTTGGTGAATGATCTTGCAGATGAACTGATTGGCATAGGCCAGAATGCAGCGCAGAGTGGCTGGCAGGAAGGCATGGATACCTCAACGCTCGCACGCTACGTACTTGATCACTGCATCAGTTGGATGGTGGACGAACCGGCGCGAACTCGACTGCTTTTTTCCTCCGCATCCGAAAACCCCCAAGCCCTCGTGCAGCGCAAGCTGATTATTCGCAAAATGGCGCAGGTGGTGTCCGCCTTCAGTATCCAGTACCACCAAGCGGGTGAGCCCCTGTCAATTGCACATGTGGGTTCAGCTCTGCTAATCGGTGGAACCATCGAAGCGATAATGGCATGGTTGGATGAAGACATTGCTGTCAGCCGGGAAGAGTTTATTGAGGATATAGCTTGTTTCTGGGTTGCCGTTGGCGATAGTGCCGTTTCGCTTGCTCGCAGTCGAGGTATTACGCCTGTTGTCTCGTCAGACACCGACCCAAGCTCATAAGAAGTCATGAGGGATTATATCAATGACATCATAATTCCCTCTCCGCTCTCATCGTTTTTATCTACGTTTTCGCGTGCTCTACTAAACCAGCAATCTCTTCCTTCTTATCGGAGTACATTTGAAAAAACCGCTCCAGTTCTTTCGGAAAACGCTGCTCCTGCGCTTTAACATGGGCTTTTAACTCTTCCACCCCTTTCGTTGTAATACACACTAAATTTCGTACGCCGATTTTGGTTTTCTCGATCCACCCGACTTCCTGCATAGGGCGCATCAAATCGCTTAAATGGCTTTTGGAAATTCCCACTTGGTTGCCTATATCCGTTTGCGTCACCTTGTTTCCTTTTGCATTTTCTTGAAGCAGAAATTGCAAAATTTCCTCTACATGACGACGATGAAACAAGCGCTCTGCGTGAATGGATTCATACACTTCCATTTGGTCTTCCACCAGCTCACCCAGGCAGCGCCATTTTGCGCCATAGGCAACGCCCTGAGGTGACCGAACCTCGTCGAATTTCTCTACTGCCTCTTGGTGCTCAATATGCTCCAAAAACGCCAACAACTCTTCTTCATGATCCGGCATGCGTATTAAGCGACGAGTATGGGCGCGGTAATAATAGTCCAAACCCTTGCATAGCAGGCTATCCACCTCCAGGCCTGGCATTTCAAACATTTTTTCGATTTCGCCATAACCCACATTATCCACTACTTCAGGGGATTGTTTGCGGAATAGGGAATAAAGCTTTTCTGTAGAGTAGGCGGGTTTGTTCACGACTTCTAAACGACTTCCATGAGAACGAGCAGACATGACTTGCTCCAGATAAATATCAATGAAATCCATGATCGATAATTGAGTAAGCTCACCGTTACCTTACCTACCTCGGCACAGAGTTGTAAGGCATTAGTTCACACTTATTATACGAACATTGAACTATTTGTGAAAGTGTAGTAAACGCCATAGGAAATTACAGTAATTGGACTGTGCAAAAATGTAACCGCCTAACCTAAATAGCCTAAAATTCAGGGGTACACGAACGATAACGACTCTTTAATGGTGTCTTTTTCACCAGGAGCCACCGGCGGACGCTGAATAGCCACAGCACTTCGAGTACCACGGAAACGGTGTAAGTTTTTCGCCTTATCCCGAAACGCGGAATCGGAATCCACCATAGCAGGCACAAAACACAGCTCCAGGGTAAGACAATCTACTAAACGACCATCCACTTCAGCGAACGGATTACTCTGACAAAAATCCAGACATATGGGTGTGCCCGCTAAACCCAGCGGAGTATTCAGTATCCATATATCGGTCCACTCTTTGATGTTCTCCACTTCACCGCACAACTTTCCAAAACGGGAATACTTGGTATGCCAGTGCATTAAGCCACCACCATGACTGTAGGAGTACGAACGATTGATCCATTGACGTTTATCTTTCGTCATCCGCTCATGGAAGCTACCAGCCACCACCCAAGCAATACTGTGTTTGCCTTTGTTTTTTCTAAGCCAGGCGGCAATTTCTTTTCGCACCGAGTTGTTGATGGATAGCTCAGGAAACACCACCATGTGATAGCCCTGGCGCGCCGCCGTTTGCAAATGAGACAGCACCACTTTCTTGCGCCGACTCAGGTTAGACAGCCTGCGCGCAACGCCATCACGCCAGATGGGGTACACATCATCGTCCAAATCATCCACATAGATTTTGATCTCCTCCACTCGCTTCAGTTTTTTAAAAGCAATCTTAGCGGTGGGTTTTAGAAAATCGATATGGACTGCCATACCTCCGATCACGGCAGGAAATACAGTATGACAGGGATAGCACTTCCACTTATCGGTCACTTGATCATGACAACTACGGGCCAGCGTCTTTGCAGGGTCTCGTGGAATCAGATATACCGTCTGGGAATGATGATTGTTGTATTGGAAAGTGACCGTTTGGGTAAAATTTGAGGAGGGACGGCAGCGGGTATAGAGATAAAAATCCAACAACCAAAGCACTTCAAGAGGATTGCAGTTTAAATATTCCGCCAGAGTTCGATCTTTATAGGTAAAATTTTGGGTATTCGCCAAGTCCGCAACCCAATCTTCTTCCTCGTATATTTCTGCGGAAATGGCTTCATATATCGGCACCCCTAACAGACTATTCTGTTCACACTGCACCATCATGGACTTATCCTGCAGCATTAACCACAAGCCCACAAACGCCTCTTCGAGAGCACCTTGATCCAGATAGAACTGAATTCGTTGCTTTAGTTTTTCAAACTCAGATGTATGCCCCATGGCCAAATTCCCTTTGACACTAATTATTAAAGGTTTCTTTTAATAATAGAGGCTGGAAGCAGGTGTGGAAAGCCAGGACAGAACCTGGCTATTTATCAGTCAAAATTAACGTTGCGAGGGTGCAGCCTAAAGGCGCTGACTTTGGCGGGGTTTTGCGCTTCATGAAAACGCTTGGCAGCCAACCAGGCCTTCTTATAACGGTAAAATGGAATGGTTGGATAAAGGTGATGAGCCAGGTGATAGTTTTGATACATCATCAGAGGCGTCATCAACCATTCCCAACCCTCTCGAATCGAGGTTGCCTGGAACGGAGCGTCTTTCTGCTTCAACTTATGGGGCACATGAGGAAGATACATAAACACATAACAGATCAACCAACCCATTAGCCGCGTAGGAATAAACCACAGCACCAACACCTCGATTGGAAAAAACCACGCGATCACACCCACCACAGAAAAACCAATCAGCATTTCCATTACCACTCGAGCCACCGGCACACCGGGGTAATGCTCTTTATGCTTTAAGTAGAAATACAGATAGCGAAAATCCCAAAAGAACCAAGTGAAAAAGGCATGCTTCCAGTTCGTCACGATTTCGTGGTCGGGGTCGAGTTCTTCATTGGTGAACCTGTGGTGCTGCATATGCATCACCGCCAACAATTTTCCGCTGGAGCTGGGCAAATAGGTTTGCATCAACTGAAAGAAGATCAGCTTGTTCAACCAGGGTTTGTTTGAAACGGCATTATGGATGGCATCGTGGGAAGGGGTGAACTGGGTGTAATAAGCCACGATATTGATCAGGCAACCCAACCAGATATTAAGCTGGCCGGTCAATACAAAATACCACACCGCAGCAATACTAAGCTGCGAAGCCCATAACAAGGCCACAGTTGGCACGGCGATCAAAGGCTTTTTACGCAACTGAGCCAAAGCTGCTTTTTCTTCTGGACTCATCACCGGCTTAGATATGGCTTGATGTGATGTCATACTGCTCCCCCCACATTCGATGTAGGCTGATGTTAAGGGGCCGTCAGATAAATGAAAATGACTTAACAGTCGAAGCCAATTGACGAAAACGCTCAAATTACCCTGCCTGGACTCCTGCAACCCGCACCCCTAACTGATTTCTGTCACCCCTGCACAAAATAGCCTAAGCCTATCGAAATCAAAGCAACAATCAATTTTACCAAACAAGAATCATTCGCAATACTGAGCATTAACATCAGCAAAAATAACCCGACGTTGAGGGAGCAGACCATGAAAAAGACCATCAGTTTTGCGACAGTTCACATGGGCGTAGCCTTCACTGTAGGCTATGTTATGACCGGCGATTTGGCAGTGGGAGGCGCCTTGGCTTTGGTCGAGCCTTTGTGCAACACCGTGGCTTTTTACTTCCATGAAAAGATATGGGTGAACGTGCACCGCCAGCACAATAGCGCGGTTACGGTTTGAAGCTAAAACGAAAAAAGGCGCGGTCGGCCCGCGCCAGGCTCCAAGGGAGCAAACCAGTTACTATTGGGTAGCCTCTAACAAATGATCGTAGGTGTTGTCGTCGATTAATTTGCTCCACTGCTCGGTAGCTTCACGCATGGTGGTGTAATGCCAGGATTTACCACGCTGCAAAGTATCTCTTAACAAGCGGTTATTCAGCTTGTGGCCGCTGCAGTGGCCCACAAATCGTCCCATTACTACGGCGCCGGCCAAGGCCAAATCACCTATGGCATCCAGCATTTTGTGGCGCACAAACTCATCTTCGAAGCGCAACCCTTCTTCATTCACCACCCCCTCCTCGTTTACCAGGATGGCGTTTTTCAGTGAGCCACCTTGGGCCAAACCTAAAGACTTCAGTGTTTTTAATTGATCCTCGAAGCCGAAGGTTCTGGCTTGGGAAATGTTGGCTTCAAAGAAGCTGTCATTAAGCGGCATAGAGTAGTTCTGTTTTCCAATGACCTGCTCTTCAAATTCAATGGTCATATCAAACCATGGTTGCGGGTAAGGCAGAAAACCAGCGTACTTTTCTTTCTCATACACCCAAACCGGTTGCGTAATTACCAGCGCCCTGCGCTCTGCAAGCTGCTGGGCCAACCCTACATTTCTAATGCCTTCCACAAAGGGCTGAGCGCTGCCATCCATGATGGGCACTTCCGGCCCGTCGATCAAAATTCGGCAGTTATCCACACCGCAGGCTGACAACGCAGCCATTAAGTGCTCAATGGTGGCAACACTAATCCCAAAACTGTTAGATACAGTGGTGGAAAGTCGTGTATCGGTTACTGTGTGCCAGCGTGCTGGAATTTCGTTTCGCTCTTGCTCTACATCCAAGCGCTCAAACACGTAACCAGAATCCGATTCCGCAGGCAGTAACGACATACTAACCGGCTTACCACTGTGCAGTCCGCGACCAACAAAATGTAGCGGTGCCTTTAACACATGCTGATAAAATGGGTTTCGTTGGAAGTGGTTCATATCCTTCTCCTTCTGCTTGCGCAGTAGCGTTAAAGTTCAATTTCAGGATATGAATTAAGGGGTTAAGTCACTGGTCAGTAGGCGCCAAGCTGTTATCAGACTTTTGTCATTTGGCGCCAGAGGGTTATCCTTAGGGGTAAATTGGGTATTTCAAATACAGGAGTAGTAGAGTGCCTGCATCTGCACTGGGTTCATGGGCAAAGCTGGTTTGGGAAGAATTGAAGAGCCGCAATTTGGATGCTCATGCCATTTTTAAGCAAAGCGGAATTGACCCAGCTAAACTGAGCAACCCCACTGCCCGCTTTCCAGCACAAAACATGGTAAGCCTGTGGGTAAATGCCGATGCCGCAGCGAGCGACCCTGGCTTTGCTGTAGCGGCGGGCAAACGCTGGAACCCAACCACCTTTCATGCACTGGGTTTTGCCTGGTTGGCCAGCAGCTCTTTGGCAGGAGCCTTTAACCGACTAGTGCGCTACGGCCGCTTTGTTAATGATGGGTTGGATTACCAGTTAACATCCGATGGCGTTGTGTACCGTTTTCGCATAACGGCCAAGCAGGAAGATTCAGAATTTTTTAATCAAATACAAAAAGGCAGCCCGGGCTCTGATGCAGGTATCGTCGCCATACTGAAAATGGTGCGCATATTGGTTGGAGAGTCGTTTATCCCGCTGGAAATCAATCGTGTCCAAGAACCCAA
>JBFKSL010000111.1:0-10394 GCA_041626995.1 Ketobacter sp.
CCATCCCATTTATTTAGATGGCGCAGAAGTGGGTGATGAAATGATGGTGGGTAACGAAGGCGAAGGCCGTTACATCGTGCATAAAACCTATCAATTTGCCCGTTGCTTTTTGTCTGCCTGTGCATTGGGTTTATCGCAAGCGTGTTTGGATCATTCCATAGCCTATGTGAAAGAGCGTGAAGCCTTTGGTCGTACCTTGGGTGGCTTGCAAATGATTCAAAAAATGATTGCTGATATGGCGGTCAAAGTAGAAACGTCTCGCATGTTGGCTCGTTCCGCTGCCATGAAAGCCGATGCTGGCACAGCCAGTATTTATGAATTGGCCATGGCGAAATACTACTGTTGTGAGTCTTCATCGGAAGTTGCTGATTTGGCAGTTCAGGTTCATGGTGGTTGGGGCTTTATGAATGATTGTCCGGTTTCCCGTTATTTGCGTGATACACGAATCACTCGAATTGGTGATGGTTCCAGTCAGATACAAACCATGATTATTGCCAAGGAGCTGGGTCTGGATGTGACTTTCACCTAGACCATTATCATGAGCAGAGTCAGCCAATTCTTAAAGGATATTAAAGTGGTGGATCTAAGCCGCCACTTACCCGGACCGTTAGCCTCCCAGATGATGGCGGATATGGGTGCTGATATTCTGAAAGTCGAACCTCCACCCGGGGAGGAAATGCGTTTTATTGGGCCGCAAGGGCGTAATGGACATTCTGCGTATTTTGATGCAGTGAATGCGGGCAAAAGCGGCATTCGCCTGGACTTAAAAGATGAGCAGGGGAAAAAAACGTTATTGGAATTGCTGGAAAGCGCCGACATCATGTTGGAGTCTTTCCGCCCTGGTGTACTGACCAAGCTTGGGCTTTCTATCGCTTCTCTTAAACAACAATTTCCTCGCCTGATTATTTGTTCGTTGAACGGTTATGGTGAACAAAGTCCACTGCAACAGGAAGTGGGGCACGATATTAATTACTTGGCCATGAATGGTGTTTTAGCTGAAACTGGAACGGTGCAAGATGCTATTGCTCCCTGGCCTCCATTAGCGGATTGCTCTGCTTCTTTGTTTGGATTAAGTGTTGTGCTTGCTGCGTTATTTGAGCGTGAACGAAGTGGCAAAGGTTGTCATGTAGAGGTGGCGCTTGCGGATTCTGTAATGCCACTAATGGTGTTTCCTCTAGCTGATGTTTCCGTTTCAGGTAAAGGCATGCCACGGGCGGTGGACTTGCTAAATGGTGGTGCTGCTCGGTATCGAACTTACGGTACTAAAGACGGTCATTCGGTAGCAATGGGCGGAGTAGAGCCCAAGTTTTGGCGCAACTTTTGTGAGGCGGCCGACCACCCCGAGTGGATAGAGCGCATCAATGATCCATTGCCACAAACGGAAATGCAAAGTGTTTTAGCCGGGTATTTTTCTCAGTTAACGTTACAGGAATGCAAAGATCGCTTTGGAAACGTTGACTGCTGCTTTAATCAGATTTTGGAATTGCAGGAAGCGGTAAAAACCGAACACATGCTAAGTAGAAAATTAGTGGTGAATAAAGAAGGCGACTATCAGGCACTGTTGCCAGTCTATGTTGATGGTGAGCCACCGCTACCAAGAAAAAATTTTACAGAGTAGTAAAAACTAATCAGCCACCTAGGATGGCTACACAACAAGAAAAAGGGTGTGATCCATGAATATTCGAGACATGATGCGACGTTCTGCTATTTTCCATCGTGATAAGCCTGCCATTATTGCCGGTGAAACCCGGTTAACCTTTAAAGAAGCGTGGGATCGTGGTTGTCAAATGGCGAATCTGATGCTGTCTATGGGATTAAAACCGGGTGATGCGGTGGCGTCCTTGGAAGACAACACCGTTGAAGCCGTGGATTTTTTCTTGGGCGCGGCAATCGCCAACATTACCCGTGTTCCGCTTTACGCTCGTAACGCGCGTACCAGTCATACGTATATGATGGAGCATACACACTGTAAAGCGGTGATCGTGGCGGAACATTATGCGGATCAACTTGAAGGTATGACCAGCCAGCTTCCCGAGTTGGAGCACATCATTGTACGGCAGAAAAATGGTTACGAGGAATGGTTGGCGAGCTTTCCGGCTACTGATCCGGACGTAGAGGTTCAGGATGATCAAAATTACGTGATCCGTCATACAGGCGGTACTACGGGTAAGCCGAAGGGCGTTGCTTTTACCCATCAATCCTGGCTTGAGATCGGCCGTAACTGGTTCTTTACTTTGCCACCAGTTTGCCCTGGTGATGTGTGCATGCATATTGCGCCAATCTCCCATGCTTCTGGATATATGTTTGTGCCCATGTGGATTATGGGCGGCGTTAACCTAGTGGTAGAAAAATACCAAACAGGTCCTGTGGTTGAGATGCTTGAAAAAGAAAAAGTGGCTTACATGTTTGTGGCTCCTACAATGGTAAATGACCTGATGCAAGTGGAAGGCGTAAAAGAAAAAGACTGGTCGCATTTGAAAGTGTTAATGATTGGGGCGGCTCCTATAACTGAAGCTTCGGTGCGCAAAGCTTACGATATTTGGGGCGATGCTTTGTGCCAATTATATGGTCAGTCCGAAGGTGTGCCTGTGACCATGACCATGGCATCTGAATGGGTAACGGATGTAGATGGTTCGCGGCCCTTGCGTTCCTTAGGAAAAGTACATCCTTTCTGTGAAGTGGAAATCCGTGATCCGGATACCTATGAAGTTTTAGGTTTTGGTGAGGAAGGCGAAATCTGTTTCCGTAATGCCGGCCAAATGAGTGGTTATTGGGAAAATCCAGAAGCCACCGAAAAAGCCATTATACGTGGTTTTGTTCATACCGGTGACGTGGGTTATTTGGATGAAAATGGTTATCTCTACATGCAGGATCGTAAAGACGACATGATCCTATCTGGTGGTTATAACATTTGGCCTACCGAATTAGAAAACGTTCTCGCTACCCATGAACAGGTGGTTGAGGTGGTTGCCTTTGGCGTGCCACACGATCGTTTTGGTGAATCGCCTTATGCCATCGTAATGGTGAGAGATCCCAGCAAAGTGACCGAGCAAGAACTTATTGATATGTGTGCGGATGAACTTGGTTCCTACAAAAAGCCAATCAAGGTAGAAATCCAAACAGAATCGTTGCCCCGTACTCCTGTAGGTAAAGTAAGCCGCAAATTAATTCGCGCGCCCTATTGGGAAGGCACTGGTCGCACCAAATAAATCGACTACTAAAAAATAGAGTAGTACTTATGAGTAAAATCACTTCTAAAGTGAATAAAAATTCCGATGTTTACCGTGATAATTATGCCTATCACACAGAGTTATCGGATCAATTAAGAAATCGTATGGCAGAAGCCATTACGGGGGGAAGGGATCATCTGATTGATCGCCATCGCAAGCGGGGCAAACTTCTTCCCCGTGAGCGTATCGATCTGTTGGTTGACCCTGGCACGCCATTTTTGGAGTTTTCCACTTTGGCAGCCTACGAGCAATATGGTGGTCGCGTGCATAGCGCCGGTATTGTTACCGGTGTCGGTGTTATACACGGCATGCATTGCATGATTGTAGCCAACGATTCCACGGTTAAAGGTGGTGCTTACTACCCAGAGACGGTAAAAAAACACATACGTGCTCAAGAAATTGCTGAAAAACACAATTTACCTTGCATCTATTTGGTGGATTGTGGCGGAGCCTATTTGCACGAATGGGATCGCGTATTTCCCGATAAAGATCACTTCGGTAACATCTTTTTCCGTCAGTGTAATATGTCGGCAAAAGGTTTGCCGCAGCTGGCTGCTGTTTTTGGAGTCAGTACCGCTGGTGCGGCCTATATTCCGGCGCTCTCTGATGAAGTGGTCATGGTCAGAGGTAACTCCACCATTCACTTGGGTGGGCCGTCGATCGTTAAAGTGGCTATTAACGAAGAAATTAGCCCGGAAGAGTTAGGCGGGGCAGAAATGCATACCACGGTTTCTGGTGTTTCTGATTACATAGCTGAATCAGAGCAGGAAGCCCTGGCTCGAATGCGTGACATTGTTTCCAAAATCAATCGTCCCACGAAAAACTTTCAGCGCAAGCAAGAATCCACGGATCCTTTGTATGACATTGAAGAATTAAAAGGAATCGTGAGCAAAGATTTTTCTGTGCCCTATGATATTCGAGAAATAATTGCTCGCTTGATTGATGGCAGTGACTTTCAGGAATTTAAACCACAATGGGGTACAGCACTTATTTGCGGTACCGCGCACATTCAAGGTTATCCTGTAGGCATCCTTGCTAATAATGGGCCGCTATTTTCAGATGCCTCTGTTAAAGGGGCGCATTTTATTTCCTTGTGTGAGCAGCGCAATATTCCATTATTGTTTTTACAAAATGTTCCTGGTTTTATGGTGGGTAAAGCAGCAGAGCAGGGTGGTATTTCTAAGCACAGTGCGAAATTGGTCTATGCCATGTCTTGCGCCAAGGTGCCGCGCTTTACTGTTGTGGTGGGTGGGTCTTATGGTGCCGGTAACTACGGTATGTGTGGGCGAGGTTTTCGTCCCAACCTGATGTTCGCCTGGCCTAATTCTGTGGTCGCTACCATGAGCCCGGATATCGGAACCAATGTTGTGGTAGAACTGCTGAAATCCAGCATCAGTAAAAAAGCCACCCAAGAAGATATCGACAAATTGGATCGGGAAACGAGAGCCATGTATGCAGAGAAGAGCAATGCATATTACGCGACTTCTCGCATCTGGGATGACGGAATTATCGAGCCAACACAAACCCGCGATGTTCTTGGGTTGTGTTTGTCGGTAGCCGCCGCGTTACCACCGGAAGATGAGCGCAGCTACGTTTATCGAATGTAAAAGTGAAGCTGAATCCAACATCTGAATAATTAGATGTATGCCTCACTTGGAAAAATCAGAGAGAACACAATGAGTTTTAATACCATTAAAGTAACAATTGACTCCCGTGGCGTGGCTACTTTATTGCTCAATCGCCCAGAACGTCATAACGCCATGAATGACGAACTGATTCGTGAAGTTACCGAGGCTGCTGTTGAACTGGATAACAATCCAGAAGTTCGCGCAGTGATTCTCACTGGAGAAGGTGAATCTTTCTGTGCCGGTGGTGACTTAAAATGGATGCAGGGCATTTTTGATATGCCACGTAAAGAGCGTGTGGAAGACAGTGCCAAACTGGCGAAAATGTTGCGTACTTTGAACGAATTATCGAAACCACTAATTGGTCGAATTAACGGTCAAGCTTATGGTGGTGGAACGGGTATGATCTCCGTTTGCGATATTGCGATTGCAGCAGAATCCGCAAAAATGGCGCTAACTGAAGTGCGCTTGGGGTTAACTCCTGCCAATATTTCTACTTTTGTAGTTGCAAAGATGGGGCGCTCCAATGCAAGAAGAACCTTCTTGAACGCTCGCCCACTGACTGCAGAAAAAGCGAAAGAGGTCTGTCTGATAGATGAAGTGGTTCCTGATGCAGAGTTGGATGCGGCAGTAGAAGAAGAAATCAAATACGTATTGCAATGTGGTCCAGGCGCTATTGCTGCTACCAAAAAATTAATCTTCTACGTTGATAGTCACGATACTGATACCAACGTAATTTATACCGCTAACTTGTTGGCTGATACTTGGGAGTCAGAAGAAGGTCAGGAAGGGATTCATTGTTTCTTTAATAAAGAAACTCCAAGCTGGAGGCAAAAATGAGTGCCATCAAGCGCCTGCTTATAGCCAATCGGGGTGAGATTGCTTGCCGAGTAATTAGAACATGTAAGCGATTGGGGATTGAATCCGTTGCTGTGTTTTCGGATGCAGATCGTCATGCACAGCATGTACAGCAAGCCGATCTTGCCTGTTATATAGGTGACTCCCCGGCCAGTGAAAGTTACCTGAATGCTCAAAATATTATTGATGCTGCCCTGAAAGTTAAAGCGGATGCTATTCATCCAGGCTACGGCTTTCTGTCCGAAAGCACGCAGCTGATTACGTTGTGCGAGCAAAATGAAATCATTTTTATTGGCCCATCAGTTGATAGCATAGCAGCTATGGGGTCAAAAATTGAAGCCAAGGCCATAGCACAAGAATTGGATATACCAACGGTTCCCGGTTATAACGGCAATGCTCAGGATCTGGAAACATTATTGCAAAAAGGAAATGAAATTGGATTTCCTCTACTGATTAAAGCCAGCGCTGGCGGCGGTGGCAAAGGTATGCGCATCGTAAATGATTCAGCGGAATTTAATGATGCATTAAGCCAAGCTCGACAAGAAGCCATGAATGCCTTTGGCGATGATCGGGTTTTATTAGAAAAATATATTGTTCGGCCTCGTCACATAGAAGTTCAAGTGTTGGGCGATAGTTGTGGTAATGTGATTCATCTCTTTGATCGAGAATGCTCTATTCAGCGTAATTACCAAAAGGTCATTGAAGAAGCGCCGGTGAGCCACCTGGATGATGAGGTGCGCCAGCAATTGTTCGATTGCGCTGTGCGATTAGGGCAGCACTTAAATTACAAAGGCGCAGGTACGGTAGAATTTATTTTCGATGCTGATACCAAGCAAGCCTACTTTTTGGAAATGAATACCCGATTACAAGTGGAACACCCCACCACAGAAATGGTAACGGGAATTGATTTGGTGGAATGCCAGATTCGTGTGGCGCGAGGTGAGGCCTTGTTGTTCGATCAAATCGAAGTTGTCGCACAGGGTCATGCCATCGAAGCAAGGGTTAATGCGGAAGATCCAGCTAATAAATATTTGCCAGAAATTGGCACTATCCGGCTTTATAGCGAACCGCAGGGCGAAGGTTTGCGAGTAGATAGTGGTATGGCTTTGGGTTCAGAAGTAACGCCATTTTATGATTCCATGGTTGCTAAAGTTATTGCCTACGGCGAAACTCGAGGATTAGCCACACAGCGCTTATTGCATGGATTAAATAATTTTGCCATTGGTGGTGTTAAAACCAATCAGGAATTTTTAACCAGTCTTATTACACGCCCGGCTTTTCATCAAGAGTTAACCACTCAATATATTGCACAGCAATTTCCACAAGGTTGGCAACCTTGGGGTGAATCCATGCATACCGCCATCGCGGCGGCAGCTTACGTGTTGGAGCAGGAAACATGTAAGGGCGTAGCCTTGGTTCACACGCCTTGGCAAACCTTGGGCAGTTGGCGTTTAACTTCATTGGCTGGTACGCCCGCAGTAAATCGGTTGTGGTTGCAGGTCAATAAAGCGCTACAGGAAGTTTCTATTACGGGTCGTAATGGCTGTTATAAAGTGAATGTAACAGCTGAAAATGATGAAGCGGAATCTTTTAATATAGATCTGTATCGCCCAAGTGGAGAGGGTAATTGGAGGGTGGATTTAGAAGGAACCCATCGCAATTTAAATATTGTCATTGATGGAATGACGGTTTCCTTGAGTTCGCCCCGTTTACGTCGCAGTTATCAATTTATCGGCTTGGAGGAAAGCCAGTTAGGAGAGGTTGCAGCGTTAGGTAAAGCCAGCAGCGACATTCGTGCGGCAATGCCAGGTTTAATAACCGACGTATTGGTGAAACAAGGTGATCCGGTTGAAGTGGGGCAAGCTGCTGTGGTAATGGAGGCGATGAAACTCATACACAATTTGCCTTGCCCAATTTCTGGTGTGGTAAAACAAGTCTTATGTTCTACCGGAGATAAGGTGGAAGACGGGGCGTTATTAATTGATATAGAGCCCACAGAGGAATAAATCATCATGATGCCCAATCCGTATTTTCTTGAAGAGCATAATATGTTGCGCGAGCAAGTGCGCCGATTCGTAGAAAATGAAATTGTCCCCAATGGTGATGCATGGGAAGAAGATGGCTGCGTGCCACGCGAGCTGCTTCATAAAATGGGAGCGCTTGGGTTTTTAGGTTTAACCCATGAGGAAAAATACGGTGGTAGCGGCATGGATGTGCGAGCTGCCGCAGTATTAGCCGAAGAGTTAGGCCGATCCAGCTATGCAGGTGTTACCATAACAGCTTTAGTGCATACCAATATGGCATCGCCCCATCTATCTTTAGCTGGCAACGACGAGCAAAAGCAAAAATACCTGCCGGATGTCGTGGCCGGTAAGAAAATTACAGCAATCTGCGTAACCGAGCCTGCCGCAGGCTCTGATGTGGCTGGCATCAAAAGCCGTGCAGTACGTGATGGCAATGAATGGGTTATAAACGGGAGTAAAATATTTATTACCAATGGTGTATTAGGTGATATTTATATTGTGGCCGCTAAAACCGATCTGGAAGCTAAAGGTTCACGTGGTATTTCTATGTTCATTGTGGAAAAAGGTACACCAGGTTTCAGCGTTGGCCGTTCTTTAAAAAAGCACGGTTGGCGCAGTTCCGATACCGCTGAACTGTTCTTTGATGATGTGCGAATTCCAGCAGAAAATCTGCTCGGTGAAGAAAACAAAGGCTTTTATGCGGTTATGAAAAACTTTCAGCATGAACGCATAATGTTGGTAGCCATGGGGGTAGGCGAAGCGCAAAAAGCGTTAGATATTACCCTGGATAACGTAAAGAGCCGAAAAGCCTTTGGTAAATCCCTATTTGAAAAGGATGTAATAAGAGATACCCTGGCAAGAGCGCAAACCAAAGTAGATTTGGCGCGAAACTATCTATATTACGTGTCCTGGCTGGATGCTCAAGGGGTGGATTGCATAAAAGAGGTCTCCAGCTTAAAAGCCTACGCCTGCGACATTGCCAACGAAGTTATGTATGATTGCTTGCAACTTCATGGTGGAATGGGCTTTATGCAAGAATCAGTTATCGAACGCATGTATCGCGATGCCAGAGTGTTACCCATTGGCGGCGGTGCAACGGAAGTCATGTACGGCGAAGTCGCCAAGCGAATGTAATATGCCACTTCAGTATCCCATCGCGGAACCCGCTAAGGATTTCTTGGCCGTAGCCATTTCTTCTGAAATTAAGTGGCTACGTTCCCCTTTGCCTATGTCGCTTAATCATATTAATTGTTACTTACTGCGCGATGGTGATGGTTGGTGTGTTGTGGATACCGGCATGAATGGCGCTGATGCAAAAAAGCACTGGCTGAATATCATTGAAACAGAATTAGAAGATAAGCCAATTACGCGGGTTATTGTCACTCATCATCACCCCGATCATGTAGGCCTTGCCGGTTGGCTCTGTGATAATTACCAAGTTCCCCTGTATATGAGTGAAAAAGAATACTTATATACCTGTGCATTTAACCGAGTACGACAGGGCGAGCCTTATTGGGAATCGGAAACCTACTTTGATCGCGCCGGTATATCCGAAACTGATCGAAATGCGTTACTGGTAAATGAAGATTATAACCATTTGGTTTCTGAGGTGCCTGCCACAATCCATGTGTTGCATGATGGCGATCACCTTAAAATAGGTGAGCATTTTTGGCAGATTATCACCACTCGTGGCCACTCACCGGAGCATGCCTGCTTATATTGCCAGGAGCTGGATATATTAATTTCAGGGGATCAAGTGCTACCTGGAATAACTTCCAATGTTAGTGTTTCCCCTTTAATTCCAGATGATAATCCATTAAAGAGCTGGATTGAGGCCCATCATAAGATGGAATCTGCTGTTCCAGACACTGTATTGGTTTTACCCGCTCACCAGCTTCCCTTTAAAGGCTTACACAATCGATTAGAACAGGTTCTCGATCATCATCAACATCGTTTAGATGAGCTGGAGTTGTTGTGCGATAAGCCGCAAAGCGCTCAGGACCTAACTTACCAACTATTTGACCGTAAGCTGGAATCGTTTCAGAATTTCCTGGCGGTAGGTGAGTGCATCGCTCATTTACATTATTTAATGTATCAAAATAAGATTGAACGCAATTTAGTGAGCGGACAGTATTTGTATCGCCGAATATAGAGGGAAAAAGCATGCCATTTACACAGGCACAATTAGCAGAGTGTTTTGAGCAGGTTGTACAAAGCCGTCGCTCGATTCGGGGCTTTAAATCCGATCAGATTGATCCTGAGGTGTTGAATAAGATATTCACTATGGCTCAGCGCGCTCCATCCAACTGTAATACACAACCTTGGCAGGTTCACGTAGCCAGTGGTGAGTCGTTGGAAAAATTACGTCAAACCATGCCCGCCAACACCATGCAGGCAAAATTTAGTCTTGATTTCCCTTATGAACCTAAATATCACGGGGTATATCAAGAGCGGCAGTATGATGCCGCCAATCAAATGTATGGTTCACTTAATATAGGGCGAGCTGATAAAGCTGAACGCAATGAAGTGTTTATGCGTAATTACACTTTCTTTGGTGCGCCTCATGTGGCTTTTTTGTTTTTGCCTGATCATTTTGGCTTACGGGAAGCGGCTGATGTTGGTATGTACGCTCAGAATCTAATGTTGGCGTTATCAGC
>JBFKSL010000112.1:0-10377 GCA_041626995.1 Ketobacter sp.
CGCGGTAATCATCAGCGCTACGACGACCGGTATACAGACCGTCAGATAGAAACCGAGCGTATTCGGGTTGATGACCCTGGTCGACAGGCTGGGTAGCCCAAGCCATTACCCAGGTGCCGGGCAGTTCCCAGTGGTTTGATCGAGGCTTCGTTACCTATAGTAATGAGGCGAAGCGCAAAATGTTGTCGGTTAAAACCGGAACCCTGAACAAGCATGGCGCAGTGAGCAAAAAGGCTGTTTTGGAAATGGCTGCGGGAGCGCTTAAGAAGTCGGAAGCTCAGTTCTCGGTAGCTATTAGCGGAATTGCGGGGCCCGGTGGCGGAGACGAGGAAAAACCCGTTGGCACAGTATGGTTCGCTTGGAATATTGATGGTGAAACCGATGCATCGCTGGCGCGGCTGCCGGGTGAAAGGCGCGATGTGAGGGCCGCTGCGGTAACCCTGGCACTGCAAGGATTACTGGTGCGAATACGAAGCTGGCTCGAAAAAAAAGCCGCTGAAGAAAAAGATTTACCCGCAAAACTTGATGAAACGGAATAATACTGTTTAAATATACAGTAATTGATTGGGTAGTCGATAATTCACTGTGAGGAAGATTTAATGGACAGCAATAAGAAAAAGGCGTTGGGTGCGGCACTGTCTCAAATTGAGCGTCAATTTGGTAAAGGCGCTGTTATGCGCATGGGGGATCAGCAACACCAAGCGATTCCTGCTATTTCTACCGGCTCTTTAGGGTTGGATGTGGCTTTGGGCATTGGTGGCTTACCTCAAGGTAGAATCGTTGAAATCTTTGGTCCTGAATCTTCCGGTAAAACGACATTAACCTTGAGTGTGGTGGCCCAAGCACAAAAGAAAGGCTTAACCTGTGCCTTCGTGGATGCAGAGCACGCACTTGATCCTTTATATGCCGGTAAGCTAGGCGTGAATGTTGATGACCTGCTGGTGTCACAACCAGATACGGGGGAGCAAGCACTGGAAATCACCGACATGCTGGTGCGTTCCAATGCGGTTGACGTCATCATTGTGGACTCGGTAGCAGCACTGGTTCCCCGCGCAGAAATTGAAGGGGATATGGGTGACAGTCATGTTGGTTTGCAGGCACGATTAATGTCCCAGGCGCTGCGTAAAATTACCGGTAGTGTTAAGCAAGCCAATTGTCTGGTGGTGTTTATCAACCAGATTCGCATGAAAATTGGTGTTATGTTTGGTAACCCAGAAACTACCACTGGTGGTAATGCTCTTAAGTTCTACTCTTCCGTACGTTTGGACATTCGTCGTACCGGAGCGGTTAAACAAGGTGAAGAGGTAATCGGTAACGAAACCCGCGTGAAGGTGGTGAAGAATAAGGTATCACCTCCTTTCAAACAGGCAGAGTTCCAAATCCTATATGGCAAAGGTATTTACCATATGGGCGAGGTTCTTGATTTGGGTGTGGCCTGTGGTCTCGTGGATAAGTCCGGTGCCTGGTACGCATACCAAGGTGATAAGATTGGTCAAGGGAAGGCTAACGCGGCTAAATTCCTGGAAGATAACCCTGCCGTGGCAGAAACTATTGAGACGGAAATCCGTCGTCAGTTGTTGAATGTGGATGCGCAGGTAAAAGAGGAAGAGGCAGCAGCAGAAGAAGCCTGATATTGTTGATTAATGAAAAAAGCGTAGCTGTTGTCAGCTACGCTTTTTTTGTGCGTCCTCGCACACAATTTCTGCCTTGAGTTTTTGCTTCGTATAACGCCTCATCTGCTAATTTCAAGATTACGTCTTCACTACCTTCCTTTTGCGGTTTAATTGTAGCAACACCTAAACTGATCGTTACTAGGTTGTTTTTATCTTCCTCGGTTGGGTTGGCAATGGCGAGTTCTTCTACTTTTCCCCGCAGTGTATCTGCGAGTTTTAAAGCATCTTCAAGATTTATGTCGGGAAGAATCGCTACAAACTCTTCACCACCATAACGGGCGATGGTATCGGATGAGCGGCGCAGAGTGTTTTTTAAAGTTTGTGCCACTTGCTTAAGACAAACGTCTCCAGCGGCATGGCCGCATCGATCATTTAGGTTCTTAAAAAGATCCACGTCAATCATGATGATGCTTAAATATCCCTCGTTACGGGTGCTGCGTCGCCACTCCTCTAAAAACAACTCATCAAATCGACGTCGATTGGCGACTTCCGTTAGGCTATCAATTGACACCAGCTGCTCAAGCATGTCCGTCTTTATTTTAAGTAACAAGTGATTGCGAATGCGGGCCATGACGATGGGAAGGCTAAAGGGTTTGGTAATGTAATCAACCGCACCTAACTCTAGCCCTCTGGCTTCATCTTCGGTGTTATTTTTACCGGTAATAAAAATCACAGGAATATCTTTCGTTTCCGCAGTGGCTTTAAGTTTGCGGCATACCTGATAGCCATCCATTTCAGGCATGGATATATCAAGCAAAATGAGATCGGGTGGGTCGTTACTCGCAGCCACATTAAGGCAATCGTTACCATTGGTAGCCGCCTTAACACGGTACCACGGGGAAAGCGCCTGAGATAACACCTTAATATTTAAGGGCTCATCATCCACCACAAGAATGGTTTGTTTGTTTTGAATGGACATGCCAAATTCGAGAAATCCGTTTCTAATAAATTTAGCCACAGATAAGGGGTAGTCAAGGTGCAAGATGCTAAGCTTAATGAATGAAGACGGAATTTCGGTGGAACAGTTATATGAAATGGGATTTATATAGTTTTCCCGTCACATTTCTTATAGGAGCATGAGTGATGCTCCCCATAGCCTATCTATCTATTATAACGGTTTTGGCTGCGGCATTGCTTGTGGCTGTGATAGTTATTGTTCGCACCAAACAAAACGTTAACCACTCTAAACAAAATTTATCATCAGTGCTGTTGGATGAGCTTCGGTTGCGCCAGGTTCTGGATAGTGCATCCCAGTTAATGATATTGCTTGATCGCCAAGGCGCAATTCAAATAGCCAACTTGTCTGCTATGGAGTTGGTTGCAGAGAAAGAGAGAAAATTGGTCGGAAGGCCTCTGTGGCAAGCCGCCTGGTGGTGTGCTTCCGAGCATATGCGACGAGATCTTGAAGAGCATGTGAAGGCGGCCGCCAATGGTAAGCCTCAGCAATTTTTAGCGAAACACCTCAATGTGGATGGTGAGGTGTTAGATATGGATGTAAGCATCAGCCCCATTTTAGTTGACGGCAAGGTAGAGCTGATTGTGGTGGAAGCCCATGATATTTCAGATCTGGTTTGCGCTAGAGAATCAGAGCGGAGAACCAGGAAGGAAGCCGAAGCAGCCAATCGAGCCAAGAGCGAATTCCTCGCCAATATGAGCCACGAGATACGCACCCCCATGAATGCCATTATTGGTATGAATAGGCTTGCGTTAAAGACAGATCTTACAGACCGGCAACGCCAGTTTCTGGAATCTGTGGATGGCGCGGCGAAATCACTGCTTGGAATCATCAACGATATATTGGACTTCTCAAAAGTGGAAGCGGGTAAACTGGATCTGGAAATTATTCCTTTTAGCTTGCGCGAAGTATTTAATAATGTGGTGAGCATGATGGTTCTGAAGGCGGAAGAGAAAGGCTTGGAGTTTTCCGTTAATGATGTGGGTGTTCCTACTAACTTAATTGGTGATCCGCTGCGCTTACAGCAGATTCTCACCAATATTTGTTTTAATGCTATTAAGTTTACTGAAAAAGGTTATGTAAACGTTACTGTGAGCGTGGTGAGAAAAACCCCTGAAGAAGTGCGTTTGAATTTTGATGTGGAAGACTCTGGGATCGGTTTAACTGATCAACAGAAAGCGCGCTTGTTTGATCCTTTTGCACAGGCCGATTCTTCAGTGACACGACAATATGGTGGTACCGGGTTAGGGCTTACTATTAGTCGCCAATTAGTCAATGCATTGGGAGGTGAAATCAAGGTAACCAGTGAATATGGGAAGGGAAGTCGATTTTCATTTGAATTGCCGTTTAAGTTGGCGCAAAGCTCTGAGTGCGCGGATCCAGAACAGGGTGATCTGAATAAAGAAGGGTGCATCCTGGTGGTGGATGACAATCCAGTTTGCTGTCAAATTGAAGAAAAAATTCTGACTAAAGCCGGTTTTGAGGTGTTGGTGGCGAATACCGGAGAGGATGCCTGTGAATTGGTGAAAAAGTTCCAGCAGCGTATCAATCTGATTCTTATGGATTGGGAATTGCCTGATATGAATGGTGTGTAAGTCAGCAAAAATATTATTGGGCTAAGTCAGCCCAATCCACCACCGATCGTCATGGTGACGGCCTATGGCCAAGAGAAGATCAGTCAGGATGATGATTTTGCTCCAAACGATTTTATGTCAAAGCCCATAACAGCAGGTGAGCTTTTGTCTGTGGTAAATAAATATATGGGCAATGAACCAAAACCAATGAAGCTTGGTTCTACTCGCAGAAAAAAAGTCAATATAGATAACCTGGGCCCTGCTCCAAAAGTTTTACTTGTGGAAGATAATGAAATTAATCGTTTCCTGGCCTGTGAGAATTTACAGGTGGCTGGTTTGAATGTGGTCAGTGTGGAGAACGGTCAGCTGGCTTTAGACGCATTAGAAAACTCGAATTTTGATTTAGTGTTAATGGATCTACAGATGCCGGTTATGGACGGATTGGAAAGCTGTCGTCATATTCGTAAGCGTTGGGATGAAAAACAACTTCCCGTTGTGGCGATTACCGCTAACGCTTTTACAGAAGAGAAACGCCTGTGTCGTGAAGTGGGAATGAACAGTTTTATTCCAAAGCCTTTTGAAGTGGATGAATTATATAAAGTGGTTGCGGAAAACTTACCCACTGTATTTTCCAGTTGGTCGCAACACTTATTGGGGTTGGATAGCTCGGTTCAATCTGCTGAAGGTATCACCATTCACGGTGTGGATGTAAATGCGGCTCTAAGACGGTTGCACGGAAGCTGGGAGAGTTATGCTAGTTTAACCAATGAGTTCGTAGATGAATTTGGCCAAATTGCTGATGGCTTAGAGTTGCTTACGCAACAGGCGCAGTGGGTTGAATCTGCCAGCTTAAGCCACCGATTGAAGGGGGTGGCGGGAAATTTAGGTTTTAGCCGAGTTTGTGAACTGGCGCAAGCTTTAGAGAAAGCCTGTAAAGAGCAGGATGAGGCACAACTTAAAAAGTTGATCCCAGCATTGCAGGACGCCTGTAAAGAAGTATTCGGTGCCATCAATATTATTCAAGAAAAAGCTCGTGAGCAAAGTCCGGGAGACACCCAGCTCGAACCGGCTCTAAGTGGCGACGAGTTATGTAAGTATTTAAATCATATACAAGCACGCCTACAAGCCAGTGAAGTATTGGAAAATACCGAAATCAAGAAGCTGCAAGCCTGTTTAAAACCGCTATTGCCGGATTTGGTCGAAAAGCTAATCAAACAAATTGAAAATTTTCATTATGCAGCTGCTGTTGAATCTATTGACTTCGCTCAGCATCAGCTCACTGCCCCTGAGCCCCTCCGCAAACCTTGTTGACATGGGTCAAGGTGGAAACCGCCCAGTATTGGATAATCCCCCCTAATAACGATAGTCAACTTAAAATTGTTAAGGCGTGGGAATCCAATATGTATTTGGTAAAAGATGAACAAAGCAGTTCTTCTTTGTGGGATGAAGAGTTTATCCGTCAACATGATGTTGCTGGGCCTCGGTATACTTCCTATCCAACCGCATTGCAGTTTCACGAAGAGTTTACCCATCAAGACTATCTGGATGCTGCTGCTCGAAGTAACCAGGCACGCAAACCATTATCTTTATATGTGCATCTGCCGTTTTGTAAATCGCTATGTTATTACTGTGCCTGCAACAAAGTGGTAACGCAAAATGAGAACAAGAAACGCGCTTACCTGGATGCGCTGATCGCAGAAATCAGGCAAAAATCCAAAGATTTTGATGCGGGTCGCCCGGTGTATCAAATGCACTGGGGTGGCGGCACGCCCACTTATTTTAACGACGCTGAGCTAACCGAGTTATGGTATGAGATTGGCCGTAATTTTCATTTAGTTGATAAGGAGCGTGGTGAATACTCTATTGAAATTGACCCCCGCACCATCAGTGGAGAACAACTCGGCTTGCTGAAAGGGTTTGGTTTCAACCGAATCAGCCTAGGTATTCAGGATTTTGATCAGAAAGTTCAAGAAGCTATTAACCGTGTGCAAACGCTTGAGCAAATCGAAGAATTGATGGCGGCAGCGCGTAACTACCAATTCCGCTCGGTGAATTTTGATCTCATCTATGGTCTGCCATATCAAACCGTGGCGTCTGTTACCAAAACCATTGATAAAGTTATCGAGCTGTCTCCAGATCGTATATCTCTATTCAACTATGCTCACCTGCCAGAGCGCTTTAAGTCTCAGGGTTTGCTGCCAGAAGAGGCATTGCCACCAGCGGAAGAGAAACTGCATATCCTATGCAGCGCTTCTAACCAATTGGTAAAAGCGGGCTATGTATATATAGGAATGGATCACTTCGCTAAGCCCGAGGACGAGTTGGCAATTGCCCAGGAGAAAGGCGAGCTACACCGTAATTTTCAAGGCTATACCACCTACAAGGATGCTGACTTAGTCGGTTTAGGCGTGTCCTCCATTAGTTTGATTGATAATGTTTACTGTCAAAACACCAAGTCCCTCACTGAATACCAAACTTTGATGGAGCAAGGCGGCTCACCTATTACCTGTGGCGTAACCCTCACAGCTGATGATGAGGTGAGAAGGGCGGTGATCATGTCCATTTTGTGCCAAAATCAATTAACACCCAGCCAAATCGAAGCCCAATTCAAGATCGATTTCAGCTCTTACTTCGCTAGTGAAATCAGCATGTTAGAAAGTTATGTGGCGCAAGGACTGTTGCGTCGTAAGGATGGATCCTTTGAAGTCACCCCCCAAGGCCGCTTAGTGGTGCGCAAAATATGTATGGCCTTTGATGTATACCTACCTGACCACATGAAACAGGGTCGACGATTCTCTAGAGTTCTCTAGCGCCCCTAATCCGTGTTAACATCCTGACTCGTAGAGCGGGGCAAAAAATAGCCATGCTATTTGTCAGGAGAACGGGAACTCATTTATGTCCAACGAAAACGGTAGTGCTAACCGCGTACCAGCGCGCAATATCAATGTGTCTTGCACCGACTGTAGTCTGAACCCAATCTGCTTACCGGTGGCGGTAAACGCAAAAGAATTGGATGAGTTGGATGAAATCATCAAGCGCAGCCGCCCTCTAAAAAAGGGTGAGCATCTATTCCGAGCCAGCGACCCCTTTGCCTCTATTTATGCAGTGCGCAGTGGCACCATAAAAACCTATTCCGTTTCAGAAGATGGTGAAGAGCAAGTCACCGGGTTTTATTTGCCTGGAGAAGTGCTTGGCGTGGATGGTATCAGCACTAATCTGCATTCCAATTCTGCGAAAGCGTTGGAAACTGCCGCCGTATGTGAAATCCCTTTTGATAAGTTAGAAGTTCTCTCTGCCAAAATTCCTACCTTGCAGCGTCATTTTTTTCAGCTCATGAGTCGTGAAATACAAGCGGATCAGCAGCTTATAATGCTGCTCAGTAAAAAGAGTGCTGAAGAAAGGATTGCCTCGTTGCTATTGAGTATTTCAACCCGTCATACCAAGCGCGGTTTATCCCCATCCGGTTTCCGTTTGCCTATGTCTCGAAATGATATTGGTAACTTTTTGGGCCTGGCAGTCGAAACGGTTTCTCGCGTGTTCACCCGCTTGCAAAAGCAGGGCATCATTCAGGTGGATGGCAAAGAAATTGAAGTATTACAAATGAATGAGCTATGTCATATGGCTAACGGTGTGGACGATAAGGCTCGATCTGCGTAAGCCATACAGCGCAGGTTGGTTTTTAAAAGGGCTCGAAGACGAGCCCTTTTTGTTGCCTGCAAGTTATCCAATAGGGATAGACTTGGGTTGCGGTGGTTCCTGTTCCTGGGTTTTTTGAATGGTCAATTTTAAAACGCCATCCTCAAACTTTGCCTGAACGGATGATTCATCCACCACGTCGTTTAGTGTAAAGCGGCGTACAAATTTACCGTAACGACGCTCACTTCTTAACTGCTTGTCACCTTTTTCTTCGTGCTCGCTTTTACTTACCGCTTCGATGGATAGAACGCCATCATGCAAAGACACATTAATGTCTTCTTTTCGAATACCAGGTAATTCAGCGCTAATACTATACTCGTTTTCGTTCTCAGAAATATCCGTGGCTGGCATATTAAACTTCTCGTCAGAAAAGGCCGGAAACGGCGATCTGCCGAACATATCCTCAACCAACTGCTGAAAGCTATCGACGCCATGTCGTGGATTGTTTAATGGACGTAACAATGACATTGCAAAACCCTCCTCAAATGGTTTGTGTAAGGAATATATCGGGTCAAAACACCCAATTTCAATTGATGCAAATCAAAAAATGTTTGAGAGAGTTTTTACTATTACTGCCAGCAAAAAAGAGTATATTGATGAACAAGCAGGATTGATATGCGTCAATAACCCAGGGGCTTCAATCTGCCACAGTTCAATCAACCAAGTGGAGGGTTAAACAATGAGCAAAACTCAAGAAATTGCAGAAAAATTGAAACACCAGCTAGCGGAATGGGAAGTGGATATCGACAAGCTGGAAGCCAAATTGGAAAAGGCACAAGGGGAAGCTAAAACGAAAATGGATGAAACCGTTCGCGAGTTAAAATCCAAGCGTGATGAACTAAAAGAGAAGTTCGACAAGTTTGAAGAAACCGCAGAAGATGCTTTGGAAGATTTGGTGGAAGGTGTCGAATTAGCGTGGGAATCCTTAAAACTGGGTTTCCTGTCTGCTAAGTCAGAGTTTATGGATAAGGATTCTGACAAAGACTAGATTGATTCGCTAGGATCCGGTGGGGGAGTTTGATTCAGAAGAGAGGCCTGTACTTGTTGCTCTTTACGCAGCCAAGCATCGCAGAGTTGAACGGGGGAAAGGGAGGGAGTGTCTGAGCCCGAAGGGCGAGTTGCCCGACCGCCCGTTCAATTCGAGAAACGTAGGGCAGCCGAAGGCCAAGTGGCGAGCCACAAGTACAGGTCTCTCTTCTGAATCAAACTCCCTTTCGGTTCGACTAAGAACCAGCCTCACACAACCCCTTTTAAATTCCTATAAAAAATGTGTAGCATACCCACCTGAGCATTCCCCCCTTAACAAAGCTAGTGAGAGAGCAACAATGGGAAAACTAACGGATATGGTGACTGAAGACGTGTCTATTTCAGAGCGGATGAAGATAAACGCACGTCGTGTTCGTCTTGCTGGAATAGGATTGTTTAGTCGGGTGGAATCGGAGCGTTTGCGCTTGTATAAGCAAATTACCGAAATGGGCGACAGCTATGGTTCTGATGACACGCTGATCGGTAAGTTGAGCCTGGTAAGCACCGGCACCGTAAACCTGATGATTGAAGAAACGCAAAAAGTCTTTGATGACCTGGTGGAAGAGGGCGAGCGCGCACTGGCTAAAGACAAGCCCAAACTGACTTCAGCCGCAGAAAAAATCAACACGACTCGCCCTGTGGCCAAACCAAAACCGGTTGCAGCAAAGCCACAAGCGAAACCAAAAACAGCGGTAAAAACAAAAGCAGCCAAGCCAGCCTTAAGTGAGGCCATGAAAAAACGTTTTGAGACAGCTCGAAACCAGGTGGCTGGTGTAACCGATTTGGCCGAACAAGTGGCCGTAGATTTGTTGGCGCTGGAAAAGCAAATCACCGAAGGGGATATAAAAGGTCGCCGCCCGGCTCAAACCAAGCAAGCGGAACGTGCTGAGTTTGATGCTCGCAAAGAGCTGAAAGGCATGAAAACCGAAGATGCCCTAAGCCGCTATGAGTCTCTAGTAGAAAGTCTGATTCCTGAAATCGCAGAGTAACCTTGTTTGAGAGCAACCCTGTTTGAGAGTAATCCTGTTTGAGCGAAGAAGAACAACAGATCCGAGAGAAGGCCCTGCAATTACTCTCCCGTCGTGAATACAGTCAACGGGAGCTGGCAACCAAACTCAGTGGTAAATTTCATCCCGAAATTACCGACCGGGTGCTGGCATCCCTTATCGAGCAAGGTTTTCAAAGTGATCAGCGCTTTTGCGAGAGCTTCTTTCGCAACCGCGTACGGCAAGGTCATGGACCCATCCGCATTCAAGCTGAGTTAAAGCAAAAAGGCATTTCCTCCAGCCAAATTCAGCAAACACTTGAGCAAGAGCCAGTCGACTGGTTTCAGCAGGCGCGCGACACATACAGCCGCCGTTTTGGCCAGCATACAGCCACAGATGCCAAGGTTCGAGCCAAGCAAATGCGTTTTTTGCAGTATCGTGGCTTTACTATGGAGCAGATAAATCAC
>JBFKSL010000113.1:0-10332 GCA_041626995.1 Ketobacter sp.
ACCACAACCAGTGAATTAACCAGCAAAAACCAAACCTTTTCAGCCACCAGCTTATTATTAGCTCAAAGCTAACGGTTGGGCACCTTCACCACCACTGGCTCACAGGGGTAAGCCACGCAACTGAGCACATACCCCGCTTTGGCATCTTCGATAGACAGGTTATTGGGTTCGTCCATCAACACCAAGCCCGATTTCACTTTCACCTTGCAGGTTTGACAGTTACCCATAGTGCAGCGTTGCGGAATGAACACCCTGGACCCACGGGCAGTTTCCAGCAACGGCTCCACGGCACGTTGCCGCATGCGCACCGGTTTTGACAATAGGGACGAAGGCAGGAACGTAATGGATCGCGGCTTCAAAGCCTTGGCCACCGAAGACGCGGGCGGAGAGTTAAACGTTTCGATACGTATCTTGGACTTAGAAATACCTACTTTTTGGAACCCTTCGGTACACTTTTTCACCAGACCATAGGGGCCGCAAATATACATGTGAGCACTGGCGGGATCCGCCAGGCGAGTCAGAATTTTTTCTCCATTTAAGCGCTTGAACGGATCATGACCGTCCATCTCATTGCGAGTATAGTGCGTCCACAAGGTGAAGCCTTCATGGTCTTTCTGCAGACGTTCCAGTTCTTTCAAAAATATGGCCTGTTCTTTTTGGCGGCTGGCGAACACCATTTGGATATCCGCATCAGGGTTCTTGCCCAGAATATCTTTCACCAATGAATAAATAGGCACTACCCCTGAACCGGCTGCGATCATCACATAGCGCTGGTCTTCCGGGTGAGGCTCAGGCAACACGAAATCACCCTCAGGTTCATCGATATAAATACGATCCCCTACCCGCAAATCATGCTGCACATAATTGGATACCCGGCCGCGAAACACTTTCTGCACTGTCACCGCGTAGCGGTTTTCATGAGGTGCCGACGAGAACGAGTAACATCGCTGAAACAAGGTTGCGCCAATGGGAAAGCAGAGGGTCACAAACTGCCCTGCCTTGTAGTTCAAGCGATAACCTTCTAATAGCTCAAACTCAATGGTCACTGCACGGCTGGTTTCACGACGAATCTTTACCACCCGGGCTTCGTACATATTCTCTAATACAGATGAGCCTTGCTTAACCTCAGTTTTGACAGAGGATGATAACGGGTTCAAAGCCCGCCCAGCGCGGCGCATCAATTTGAAAGGGAACGTTATATTCAATGTTCTTGAAAGTGCAGTCACTGTGAAATCCAGCTCACTTGTTAATAAGCCCTACCGTCCATCGCAGGAATGGATGAATTATAAATTCATAAGGACAGGATTCAACATCAATACGCAAAACAAAACCGTTTCGGCTATAACTTAGTATAGAGGAGGATTCGATTATGGCCTATGACCCAAATGACCCGCTTTATCAGTTATTACTGGATGAAAAGATTAAGGAGTTTAACGACGCCAAGAGTGCGGGCCAATCTATAGACCTTAGGGGTGCCCTGTTTCGTGGCATTGATCTGCGTAACCTTGATGCCGAAGGGCTCGACATGGGCGACGCCTATTTTCGTGGAGCAGATTTACGCGGTATTGATTTCCGCAACACCAATCTGGAAGGGGCCAGTCTATGTGAGGCGAAGATTTCAGGGTGCTACTTTCCCAAACAACTGAGTTCGGATGAGATTCGGCTTTCGGTGGAAAGAGGTACGCGATTGAGATATTTGACTAAGTAAAGAGCGTTTTGTTTGATCTAGAAACAACGAAGCCACCGAAGAAAGTCTTCGATGGCTTCGAAAGCAAATGCTATTTCAGCAAGGCTTACTTAGCGCGACGACGGGAAATACCCAGGCCAGCCAAACCTAAACCGAACAGAGCCAAAGTAGCAGGCTCAGGAACTGCAGTGCCGTTAACAGTTACGTTAGCAGTGGCCGCTTCGATTTCCAGAGTGAATTCGCCGTAACCATTGTTATCAGTACAGTTGCTTAGACCAGAGGAGCACAGGTTGATACCGGATACTGCTTCAGCAGCAGTCAGGTTGTAATCACCAATCGCAGCAATATAGTTACCAGCAGTCAAAGCAAGGTTCAACAATGAGTTGTAGAAGCCGAAGTCGCTAGCTGTACCGCTGTCATCATCAGAAGCGATGAAGTCAGTCAGATCCAATAAGCCGTCATCAGAGAACAGGAAGATCTCAGGATCGAAGGCTTCGGTGAAAGTTTCCAAACGAACGCTGCTGTCAGCGTCGATGTTGAAAGAAACGTACGCTACTGAACCGGGTTCTGGTTGAGCAGTAATAAGAGAGTCCACAGATACCAGGTCGGCATTTGCAGCAAAAGGCAGCATCAACGCAGCAGCGCCAATAAGACTTTTCAATTTCATAGTTTTCCCCTAAATCTTTAGTTGAGTATGTTGGAAATCTGGTAACAGTCATTCCATGAAGTTGCCCACTTCCCAATATTTAGGCTATTGATCAATGGACGCCTGTGCAATAACAAGCAAAAGGCAAGCCAAGTCCATAACTGTTTGATTTAAAAGGAATTTAATGCCAACCATCAAATCCGCTTGTGTTCATTTTTCCGACACTGATTTGAGGTTCACTATAGTAAAAAGAGCACCATTTTAGGAAGTGCTGGATTGTATTAGTGCCTTAAACTGTATTTTCTACCCTTAGGCAGGTTTTATGAGCCCTGGCGCCCATCAATATCGATGCATCTACCCTTGACGAGCCCGTAAGGCACTCGAATTAGCTCAGAACCGAAATTGAGTAAACAACCCCAAACACCATAACGTGTGTAAATAAATCCGACACCAAAAGAGCAATCAATCTTCCCAAAATCGCCTTAGTTGAAATGCGCAGTACCCCAACGCAAATAACACATTAATAATACAACTCACCCGAATGGCGGTCATAAGCTGCTGGGGCGTCATCGCATCCTGAGCCAGAATGGAATCTGGCAGTCCCCAATTGGCGAGCAATACCATAACGCCAGCGATGATAAACACCCCTATAATCATCCCAGCAAAGGCCTTGCCCCGATCCAGCCATTCCTTAATGGCAGCATATTCGATAAAGCCATTGAGGGCGCTGCACAGCACCCAGGTTAACAGTAACGATCCAACAATGTATCCAGCCATAATTATTCTTAGTGTTCGCGGGTTTCTTTGAATTGTACGTCTGGCCAACGTTCCTTGGTCAACTCCAGGTTAACGCGGGTTGGTGCCAGATAGGTTAAGTAACCACCACCATCTACCGCCAGGTTGTCGTGGCATTTCTTCTTGAAGTCATCCAGCATTTTAGGATCATCGCAATACACCCAACGGGCGGTAGCCACATTGACGTTATCGTAGGCGCAGTCCACTTTATATTCGTCCTTTAAGCGATAGGCCACTACATCAAACTGTAGCACGCCCACAGCACCCACCACGATGTCGTTATTGCGCAAGGGCATAAATACCTGGGTCGCGCCCTCTTCTGACAACTGCGTGATGCCTTTTTGCAGCTGCTTGCTCTTCAGTGGGTCTTTAAGTTGAACCCGACGGAACAATTCCGGGGCGAAATGAGGAATACCCTGAAAGTTCATCACTTCGCCATTAGTAAAGGTGTCACCAATTTGGATGGTGCCGTGGTTATGCAAACCGATGATGTCTCCAGGCCACGCTTCATCCAAGTGCTCACGCTCACCAGCGCGGAAGGTTAAAGCATCAGCAATTCGAATATCCTTACCGAGACGCACATGGCGCATTTTCATACCTTTCTCATAGCGGCCTGCGCACACACGCATAAAGGCGATTCGGTCTCGATGCTTGGGGTCCATATTGGCTTGGATCTTAAACACAAAGCCGGAGAAGTTTTTATCTGTGGATTCAACGCTGCCTTTATCGGTTTCACGGCCCTGAGGCGCAGGCGCCCATTCCACCAACCCGTCCAGCATATGATCCACGCCGAAGTTACCTAATGCGGTACCGAAAAATACGGGAGTTAGCTTGCCGTCTAAAAACTGCTGTAAATCGAATTCATGACTGGCTCCGCGTACCAGCTCCAACTCATCTCGCAGATCATTGGCCAGATCGCCTACAGCCTCATCCAGTTCTGGGTTATCCAGGCCTTTAATGGCCCGTACTTCTTGAATGGTGTGACCCTGCCCGGTTCGATACAGATAAGTGGTGTCTTGGTACAGGTTGTACACCCCTTTAAACAGCTTGCCCATGCCAATGGGCCAAGTGATGGGAGCACAATTAATATTAAGAATACTTTCAATTTCATCCAACAGATCAATTGGGTCACGAATATCGCGGTCCATTTTGTTGATGAAGGAAAGAATGGGCGTGTCACGCAAGCGGCACACTTCCATCAGTTTGATAGTGCGAGGCTCTACACCCTTGGCGCCGTCGATCACCATCAATGCAGAATCCACTGCGGTCAGAGTGCGATAGGTATCTTCTGAGAAGTCTTCATGGCCAGGAGTGTCAAGTAAATTGACTGTGCATTTCTTGTAGGGAAACTGCATCACCGAGGTGGTTACAGAAATGCCCCGCTCCTTCTCCATCTCCATCCAGTCAGACGTGGCGTGACGGTCAGAGCCACGACCTTTTACAGTGCCCGCCACCTGCAGCATATTGCCGTATAGCAGCAGCTTTTCAGTAATGGTGGTTTTACCGGCATCAGGGTGAGAGATGATAGCGAAAGTTCTTCGCTTATTGATTTCATTAAGAAAATTGGCGTCTGCCATGTATCTAAATTCCCATTTTGTACAAAAATTTGTACAAAAAATAAAGTTAACTCTAAGCCCTGATTTCCAAGTAGTGCGGCGACCCTCTGTCAGCCTTACCTCCATCAAAGCATTGATAAATTTGAGCGCTATTCTAGCAAAATGACCAAGCGCTATAAATTACTGCTCCAGAATACTTTCCAGCTCACTCAATTGCTGCTCATAAGCTTCTGGCTTGTCTTTCTTGAATTTCTCCAAGTTCAGAAGCTTCCATTTCACCGATGGAAAATTCTGATAATCGTAAATCGACCAGTCTGGCTCCAAACAATTCAAGCTCAATAAAAAGGCTTTATCGTCACCGCTCAAACTGGCTTTTACCGTTTCGATAAGCTGAAGCCGTGTAGCCTCATAATCATCGTATCTAAACTCGACCTCGCTCATGCCCTGAAACTGATTTTCAAAAGCCGTGCGCTGATCCAGTAAATGTGGATCAAGCATTTCGTGGGTCGGGCGATTACTGCTCACCAGCCCTAGAATAAATCCTCGCTTGATCTCGTCCGTAAAGCCTTCGTTTTCCATTAGCAGCTTTACATCAAATAAATCTCTTGGGTGCTGCCGATCTAAAGCAGCACATAATTTGCCGCCATATAGCTGTGCCAACGGCACCAGCGGCATGGCGCAAAAGGCATCGAACTGCTCTTGGGCTGCCTCACAAAGAGGCGCTTTGTTGGGCTCGCCCAGCAAGCCCCGCCCTACCATATTCACTTCAATCTTGATAAGTACACCGTGCTCATCAAGCTGTAGCTTACAAACCTTATCTTTATGCTGAACCCGTATCGATGGACGCAGTGCTTCGATGCGCTCTTTAATCCTTAACAAGGCTGCATTAATGCCTTCAAGCGTTTCATTCCGCTCAGCAATCTCGACATAGGTTAAGTCGATGTCCACTGACAGCCTTGGCATATCCCGCACAAAGAGATTGATCGCCGTACCGCCATGCATGGCAAAGCATTCTTCTTTGGCGACTTCAGGCAGCACATCTAAAAGAAGCCTGACCTGCTTTTTATAGGCTTCATTCATGAACAGCCTCCAGCTCCTTGGGGACGGTTATCTGGTACTTCGAAACATAAACACCATCATTCACTATGGCGCGTTTACCTGAGCCCAAATCAACCTTATCTAGGTTGATATAGTTAAGCCATTCATGGCCTGCCTTATCCGCTAAGTACAAAAACAGGCGTTTTACCTTCACAGAAGTACAGCCTTCCAGCAATTTCTGAACGCTGGCTGGCCGTAGATTGTTTAGCCCTTCCATCAACTCAAACACTTCCAAAAGCGGCTGAGACTTAGGAGCTAGATAAAGGCATTCCATGACCGCTCGTGCGGGGCTGGATACTTTTACCTTAAAACCCTTATGCTCTATGTCTACCAAACCAAGTTCCGGCGGTAGAAACGATGTCAGCTTACAATCGACACTGACACCCCAATCCCGCTTTTTAAACCACAGGGGCAAACTGTCATCCTTGCCACCAAAGAGCTGTACTGCCTTGGTAGACAGCTCCAAATAATGCGCTTTGCCCTGCATGGATAGCGCGGTTTTACCTGCTGGATGCACAGATAGACCTAACTGGCTTTGCAAGGCATAGATGCCACCTAGATAGTCCACCTGATCGCTATGGCGTATCAGGGCTCCTGTACCGATAGAATCAAACCACTGGCTACGCTTATAGCGTTTCTGCAAATCAAGGCTGTAACCCTGATCAGCAAGCCATGCCGAAGAAAGCACGACGCCCAAAGGCTGAGTGCTGAGCAAATGGTTTAATTTTGACTCGTTTTCGGTACTCATAGTACCAATCTAACTCACTTTTTAAACCAGATCAACCAAAAGGTTTATATTTTTCTTTATTTGGGTACTTAAAGTACCCAAATAAAGAAAAATATAAACCAAGAGCGACTTTGCCGCCTCATATGTCGCCATTGAGCTATAAGGGATCATAGTCGATGTAAAACACGAGGCTTTATCTTTCAAATCAATCAATACCAGCTGATTGAACCCTGAACCAGCACTGCTTTTAGCATTACAACTAGAGCAAAATACAAGTAGATCAACAAGCACAAAACTTCTCCATTACCTTGCACTCAATATTTATTTAGCTCTACAGCTTTCCAGCTTTAAATTAAAAACCAACGCATCTTCCCGCTGCTCACCGGCCGGATAATAATTTTTGCGCACACCCACCTGTTCATAGCCACGTTTTTTATACAATGATATTGCCGCATCGTTACTGGGGCGCACTTCTAAAAAGCTGTCCTCTGCTCCCAAATCATGGGCTGCTTGTAAGGTGTAATTCAGCATGGCCATACCCAATCCCTGGCCCTGTGATTGTGGATCAACGCAGATATTAAGAATATGACATTCTTGTACGGCCACGTAAGCAACACAGTACGCTTTGACTTGCTGATCATCGAGCCCCACATAGCAAAGATGGCCATTGCGCAGGCTCTCAAGAAACATCCCCTCAGTCCAAGGCCAAGGGTAAGCACGCTGCTCAATGTCCATAACGGCAGGTAAATGGCGGGTGGACATAAGGCCTATTTGCAGCATGGAACTATTTAAGGAATTTCTGCATTTGTTGCCAGGCTCGGGGCTTCAACTGCCAATCCTGCATTTGAAGGAAACTGGGCAGAATTAAGGATTGCCCCGGCAAGCCATCAAGCTGAACCGGCTCCATAGGCTTGGCCAAAGGATCTAGCTCACCTTGATAGAGAATAGAAGCCGCACTCACACCCAAAAAAACATTCTTTGCTAACGTTGGCGCAGAAGAGAAAAAACCCACCAATCCATCACGAGCCGCAGTTCGATCTTTGGCAATTCGTGGATTATTGACAATGGGCCACTGGAAAGACTGAGCCGCATTCTGGTTCAACCAATTAGGATAACCCAAGGCCTGTAATATATCGCTCAGCATTCTGTATTCTGCTGCTGACAAACCAGGTGCATCGGCCACTCCCAGTTGCACGATAAAACGAAACTGTTCTGGCACGGTGACAATGGCAAGAGAAAAACGCTCAACTGATTGCACGGGCTTCCCGGCGGCCGGCGTCCCGGCGACCGGCTTTACCCGCTCCTGATCTAAGCCCAGTTTGGATACATCCAACTGAGGAGGAACCGAATTTTGCTGCAAGGGAACATCAGCATTAGAATCTGCTTGAATTGGCTCGCTTATCTCAGGTTCACGACTCGGCTGCGCCTCTTCAACAGCAGGAGATGGAACCACTTCAACAGGTTGTGCCCGCTCCAGCGGTTCGTCTTGCAACGCCCAAATCTGGTCGTCGGCCAGCTCCGGTAAAGTGGGCGCCCCTTCAATATTCTCTCGTGCAACAAATTGGGGAATACCCAATGCATCGAGATAAGCCAGGCGCCGACTTTCAACCATGCTCGTCTACACTCCGCTGTTTTTCTGTGGGTGTGCTTTGTCTTTTTCTGTAGACATATGATTCAAGGCATCGAGATAGGCTTTGGCAGAGGCCGCGACGATATCGATATCCGCACCATGACCATTAACAATACGCCCGGCTCTTTCCAATCGCACAGTCACTTCACCTTGCGAGTCAGTGCCACTGGTGATGGCGCTCACGTTATACAATTCTAACGAAGTGCCACTGTTAATCATGCTCTCAATGGCCTGGAAGGTGGCATCCACCGGCCCCGCTCCAGGGGCTTTGGCTCGCTGCTCTTCCCCATCGATGGTGAGCACCACATCGGCTACAGGCGTTTCTCCGGTTTGAGAACAGACGTTTAATGAAACGAATGCATAACGCTCATTGTCTTTGGCTTTTTGTGTGTCACTCACCAGCGCTTGAATATCTTCATCAAAGATCTCATGCTTTTTGTCTGCCAAATCTTTAAAGCGGCGGAAGGCATCATTCACTTCCTGCTCAGACGCAAGGTTAATGCCCAATTCTTCCAAGCGTGCACGGAAGGCGTTACGGCCAGAGAGCTTTCCCAACACCATGCGGTTAGCATTCCAACCCACGTCTTCCGCTTTCATAATTTCGTAGGTTTCTCGAAATTTGATAACGCCATCCTGATGAATACCGGACTCATGGGCAAAGGCGTTAGCGCCTACAATGGCCTTGTTAGGCTGTACAGGGAACCCGGTAATAGAAGACACCAAGCGTGAGGTGGGCACAATTTCCTGGGTATTAATATTGGTTTCCACATCAAACAAGTCGCTTCGAGTACGCACCGCCATTACCACCTCTTCTAAAGAGGCGTTACCTGCGCGTTCACCCAAACCGTTAATCGTACATTCCACCTGGCGCGCACCATTCGCTACTGCTGACAGCGAATTGGCCACGGCTAAGCCTAAATCATTGTGACAATGCACTGAAAAGACGGCCTTGTCTGCATTGGGAATACGCTCTAACAACAGACGAATCGTTTCGCCATATTGTTGAGGCAATGCATAGCCAACGGTATCCGGAATATTAATGGTACTGGCACCGGCATCAATGGCCGCCTCAATGATTCGGCATAGAAAATCCAGTTCCGAACGGCCTGCGTCCTCACAGGAAAATTCGACGTCATCACACAGGTTGCGGGCACGTTTTACAGCTTTTACTGCCTGCTCCACCACCTGGTCAGGACTCATACGCAGCTTGTGTTCCATGTGAATGGGAGACGTGGCAATGAAAGTATGGATACGAGCGGCATTGGCATTCTTCAAAGCTTCACCGGCTCGGTCGATATCAGGGTCAACCGCTCGAGCCAGAGAACAGATCCGGCTTTCCTTAATGGTATCCGCAATTGCCTTTACAGACTCAAAATCCCCTGGGCTGGCAATGGCGAAACCCGCTTCGATCACATCCACCTGCATGCGCTCTAGCGCCTTGGCAATACGCAGCTTCTCTTCCTGGGTCATGGAGGCTCCAGGGCTCTGTTCGCCGTCGCGCAGGGTGGTATCGAATATGATCAGATTGTCTTTGCCGCTCATGGGTGTCTCGCTTTGGTGTATTTCTGGCCTCAATAATGGGCTGGAATGGTGGGAATCTCAACCTTTTCGGGGGTGTCGCAGGGAGGTGATATCTTAGCCAAGGGAGATGATACAGGCAAATTCAGATTGAGAAAGGTACATTGGCACTCCCTAAGCATTCTGGGAGCGCCAACATTTTATTACAGAAAAACTATACTAAGACCAATACTGGCTTGTAATTGACAAGTATTCGCTTTCGTAAGCAGGATTGGCGACAGCTTCACTCCAATCTGACAACCCCTTCTCAGCGACAAATGAGGCTACCGCTGAAATTAACAGCTCAACTTGGCTGTTAACTAACACTTTATTATCCAATGACCATATCTCCTCAATCTGATTAACTTGATCTGATTTCCAGTATTCGATCTGTATTTGGCCATCATCACTAGCAATAGTTAAATTAAGATCCAAGCCATCAAAAACCGCCATAATTTCAGATGCGTTGGCTCCAATGTATATTCGATCATACTCTCCATTATTATCACGAATAGTGTCCTGGCCATCTCCAACGTTAAAGTAATAGGCATCGTCTCCAGAATTATCTTCAAATGTGTCATTACCCAATCCTCCGTAGTAATGATCATCTCCCTGGTAACCCATTAGAACATCATC
>JBFKSL010000114.1:0-10261 GCA_041626995.1 Ketobacter sp.
GCCATCGGAAGCCTGGGCTCCGTAGATATTCCATTCGTCGGCGGGGTAACGCTGCTCCATGATTTCCTGCATCATTTTTAATGCGCTTGAAACAATGGTTCCACCTGTTTCACGAGAATAGAAAAACTCTTCTTCATCCACTTCTTTGGCGCTGGTATGGTGGCGAATAAATACCACTTCGATTTTTTCATAATTGCGCTTCAGAAACATGTACAGCAGGATGAAGAAACGCTTGGCCATATCTTTCATGGCCTGATTCATGGAGCCGGACACATCCATTAAGCAAAACATAACAGCCTTGGATGTGGGTTTGGGGTGCTTGATATGCAGGTTGTAGCGCAGATCAATTTCATCCACAAAAGGAATCTTGCCCAGCCTTCGGCGTAATTTTGTGATTTCCTCTTCCAATTCCTGTTCGCGATTTTTATCTCGCAGAATCGGGTCTTGTTCCTGCAGTGCGACGAGTTGCTGTTCAAGTTCTTTTAAGCGCCGCTTTGATGAGGCGCCTAAGGCAATGCGACGGCTGGTTGCTTGGCGCATGGAGCGAATAACATTGATTTTTGCAGGGTTACCATCGTTCACTACGCCAGCACGAACGTATTTGAAAGATTCAATACCGGCTAGCTGCCGTTTGACTAGATTAGGCAGTTCCAGATCTTCAAACAGGAAATCCAAAAACTCATCCTGGCTGATTTGGAAGACGAAATCATCCACACCTTCGCCGCTATCACTGGCGTCACCTTCACCACTCCCACTTCCGGCGCCACCTTTCGGGCGAGGGATATGATCGCCGGCAATAAATTCTTTGTTGCCGGGGTGGATCATTTCCCGCTTGCCACCTTTACCGTGATGGAAAAATGGTTCAGAGATGTCGCGGCGCGGAATGGAAATGCTTTCCCCGCTGTCCAGATCGGTAATGCTGCGCTTGGTAACGGCCTCGTCTACCGCTTTCTTGATATGCTTGCGATAGCGGCCCAAAAACCGTTGCCGATTTACCGTGCTTTTATTTTTCGCATTTAAGCGGCGATCAACAATGTACGACACAGCTCTACCTTATTGGGATTTTCGAACCCGTAAATACCACTCAGACAGCAAGCGTACTTGCTTCTCGGTGTAACCACGTTCCACCATGCGTTTGACGAAGTCTTCGTGTTTTTTCTGATCCCCTTGTGATGCTTTGGGGTTGAAGGAAATAACGGGCAGAAGATCCTCGGTGTTGGAGAACATTTTTTTCTCGATAACCGTACGCAGCTTTTCATAGCTGAGCCAGGATGGGTTCTTGCCTGCGTTGTTGGCGCGAGCGCGCAATACAAAGTTAACCACTTCGTTACGGAAATCTTTTGGATTGCTGATGCCTGCGGGTTTTTCGATTTTTTCCAGCTCGTCATTCAGAGACTTACGGTCAAAGATTTCACCGGTATCGGGATCTCGATATTCTTGATCCTGAATCCAGAAATCGGCGTAGGTAACATAGCGGTCGAAAATATTTTGTCCGTATTCGGAATAAGATTCCAGATAAGCGGTTTGGATTTCTTTGCCGATGAATTCCACATAGCGTGGTGCCAGAAATTCTTTAATGAAACGTAAATAACGTTCGCGAATTTCTGCCGGAAATTGCTCCTGTTCTATGGAGTTTTCCAATACATGCAAAAGGTGCACTGGGTTGGCAGCCACTTCAGCGTGATCGTAGTTGAATACCTTGGATAAAATCTTAAAGGCAAAACGGGTGGATAACCCATCCATGCCTTCATCAACACCAGCAGAGTCACGATATTCCTGATAGGACTTGGCTTTAGGGTCGGTGTCTTTTAGATTTTCACCATCGTATATCCGCATTTTGGAATAGATGGAGGAGTTTTCTGGTTCTTTCAATCGAGACAGCGTAGTGAACTGTGCCAGCATGCGCAATGTGTCCGGCGCGCAATGGGCGTTGGCAAGAGAGCTGTTTTGCAGCAGTTTCTCGTAGATTTTAATTTCTTCCATAACCCGCAAACAATAGGGCACTTTTACGATGTAGATACGATCGATAAATGCTTCGTTGTTTTTGTTGTTACGAAATGCCTGCCATTCCGATTCGTTGGAGTGCGCAAGCACAATACCGTCAAACGGTATAGCGCCCATGCCTTCGGTGCTGTTGTAGTTGCCTTCTTGGGTAGCCGTCAATAGTGGGTGCAGCACTTTGATGGGTGCCTTAAACATTTCCACAAATTCCAGCAGACCCTGGTTGGCCTTACACAAACCGCCGGAGAAGGCGTAACAATCAGGGTCGCTCTGTGCAAATTCTTCCAGCTTGCGAATGTCCACTTTACCCACAAGGCTGGAGATGTCCTGGTTGTTTTCATCACCGGGTTCGGTTTTGGCAACTGCAATTTGATCCAGTATGGATGGATACAGTTTCACAACTTTAAATTTGGAAATATCACCGTTGAATTCATGCAATCGTTTAACGGCCCAGGGTGACATGATGCCTTTGAGGTAACGATTCGGTATGCCGTATTCTTCTTCCAGAATGGTGGCGTCTTCGTCTGGTGAGAATAAGTTCAACGGTGATTCATTCACAGGAGAATCTTTTATAGCGTAAAAAGGAATGTGCTGAATAAGGTGCTTTAAGCGTTCAGCCAAACTGGATTTACCGCCCCCCACCGGGCCAAGCAAATATAGAATTTGTTTTTTCTCTTCCAAGCCCTGGGCCGCATGACGGAAGTAAGAAACAATTTGCTCTATTGCTTCTTCCATTCCATAAAATTCGCTGAAGGCGGGATAACGGCGCATGATTTTGTTGGAGAAGATTCGACTAAGGCGTGGATCAAGTGATGTGTCTATCAGTTCAGGTTCACCGATAGCGGCCAGCATGCGTTCTGGGGCACTGGCGTACGCAGATGGATCTTTTTTACAAATGTCCAAATATTCTTGAAGCGTGTACTCTTCTTGCTGCGTCTCTTCGTATCGGTTTTGGTAGTGGCTGAATATGCTCATAGGTCTACCTCTTTCTAACCGTGGTTGGTCTAAAAATATTTAGATGCTCTATTCCGGTAATTGTTCAATGACAAAAATTCCCGCTTACTATTAGCTTAGTATGAAAATGCAAAAATGGTTGAAAGAAAAGAACTTATTTTATTTTTCTTAAATTATTATATTTCTAATTGACCTAATTAGAGCCGGTTTGGTAACTTGTTTGTTCTGATAAAACGAAATGGGTTTTTTATAACGAAAGAGATTTTTCAGGACAGGTTTTATCTGATTTTATTTCGGGTCTGTGGATAAATTATCGTGTGCGGTGATCTGCGCATTGGCAGCGTGTCCAAACGCCCGTTTCAAGACAAAAAGCACTTAACTCATTTCCCCATACACAGCCAGTGTCCAAACCGATAATTTGGTCGCTGTGAGTGTTGCCTTCCAGTGCTGCCCAATGCCCAAACAGCGTTTTCTTTTCGATGGGGATTCTTTTGTGCCATTGGAACCATGGTGTTAGTCCTTCTGGTATGGTTTCCAGTGATTCTTTATGCACTAAATCGATTTTGCCTTCCTTATCCACCAGGCGCATACGGGTAAAAAAATTGGTGATGGTGCGCCAGCGATCAGTAGAGGAAAGGTTTTCATCCCAGTGTGCAGGAATATTCCCATACATATTCTGGAAGAATTGTTGGCGCATGGCGGGGTTTGTTAAAACTTGTTCCACCTCATGGGCATAGCCGCGTGCCTGTTGCAGTGTCCAGCCTGGGTAGATACCCGCGTGCGTGAGTACATATTGATCGTTTTCATGGAGCAGGGGGCAGCTTAATAGCCATTCTGCCAGGGTGTCACACTCGGGGCTTTCCAGAATGTCGTGGAAGGTGTCTTTGCGCTTTTTTTCAATGGTGCCGCTGATCACTGCCAACATGTGCAGATCGTGATTTCCCAGTACGGTCAGTAGGTTATCGCGCATCTGGTAGCACAGTTGCAAGGTTTTGAGGGAGTCTGGTCCCCTGTTGACCAGGTCGCCGCAAAGCCAGATTTGGTCTTTATCGGCGTTAAACTGAATTTTATCCAGTAAGCATTTGAAATCTTGGTAGCAGCCCTGTAGATCGCCTATGGCGTAGGTGGCCATTAATGTAGGGCCTGTGGTGATGCCAGTGTGAAGATGGGAATGTTGGCATCGAACTCCATGCCGGTCGCATCAATCATGCTGTAGGAGCCTGTCATACTGCCCACGGGTGTTTGTAATACGGTTCCGCTGCTGTATTGGTAGATCTCCCCTGGCATGATAGTGGGCTGTTCGCCGATCACACCTTCGCCTTTGACTTCCTGCACTTTTTGATTGCCATCGGTGATGATCCAGTGGCGAGATAGTAGTTGTGCTGGCAGGGTGCCATGGTTTTCGATTGTGACATGATAGGCAAATACAAAGCGGTTGGCGTCAGTATTGGATTGACCTGGGATGTATTCGCTTTGTACGCGTATTTCTATGTGATCAGAATCTAAGTTGTTAAGCATAACTAATCACTACCTGCTGCATTAGAAATCGAAAGATCGTTTAATTTAGCGTATTTCTCTAAGGAAATCTGCTCTGGTCGCTGTTCTGGGTTAATGCCCGCTTGTTCCAGTAGGGCATCGTCTACTAATGATTTTAAGGCATTTCGTATGGTTTTTCGCCTCTGATTGAAGGCGGTGGTTACCAGTTTGCTCAAGCTTTTGGGGCATTGGGTGGTGATGGGCTTGGTTGTGTGTGGTACGAGCCGAACAATGGCCGAATCCACCTTGGGTGGTGGGTTAAAAGCTGTGGGTGGCACTGGAAATAGAGGCTCCACACGACAATGGTATTGAATCATGATACCCAAGCGGCCGTAAGCGCTGTCGCCCACGCCGGCTGCCATGCGATCCACCACCTCTTTTTGCAGCATAAAGTGCATGTCTTCGATCATTGGGGCGTATTCCAGTAAGTGGAATAGCAGGGGAGTGGAAATGTTGTAGGGCAGGTTGCCTACCACTCTGAACTGATCGCAATGGAGTTCTTGGCTTATGCGTTGGTAGTCGAACTTAAGCGCATCCCCTTCATATATATGGAAATTGTTGCGGGTAGCGAAGCTGATTTTCAGGTTTGGGATCAGGTCGCGATCCAATTCTACTACGGCCAGTTGCTGGACTTGATCCACCAGTTGTTCGGTAATGGCGCCCAGGCCAGGGCCGATCTCCACCATGGTATCGCTACTTTGTGGTGCGATTGAGCGCACTATGTTGTCGATTACGGTAGGATCTTCCAAGAAATTCTGACCAAAGCGTTTGCGTGGCTGATGTTTGCTAAAGCTGGGTTTTCGGCCTTTAGTCATGGGCTTGCTCCCTGTTATGCGAGGCCATTTCCAGGGCGGTTTCAATGGCGGTTTTCAGGCTGCCGGTATCCGCTTGGCCTGTGCCTGCCAAGTCTAGGGCGGTGCCATGATCCACCGAGGTGCGGATAATGGGTAGGCCCAGGGTGATATTGACGGCATTGCCAAAGCCCATATGTTTAAGAACCGGCAGGCCTTGATCGTGGTACATGGCGATAACCGCGTCGGCTCGGTTCAGGTATTTGGGGGTGAATAAGGTGTCGGCGGGCAGGCTGCCTTCCAGGGAAAGACCCTGCTGTTGCAGTTGCTGTAATACTGGGTTGATCACACGGATCTCTTCATCCCCCATATGGCCTGATTCTCCAGCGTGGGGATTTAGGCCGCACACCAGCAGATGTGGCTGGGTAAGGCCGAACTGTCGTTGCAGGGTGTCGTGGGTAATACGGATGACCCGTTCTAACAGCTCTGCTGTAATGGCTTGAGGTACTTTGCATAAGGGCAGGTGAGTGGTTACTAGGGCTACTCTCAGCCCTGGTGTGGCCAGCATCATTACCACTTGCTCGGTCTGGCAGCGTTGCTGCAAATATTCTGTATGGCCACTGAAGCTGATGCCTGCATCATTGATGGTGGATTTTTGAACTGGGCAGGTGACCATGGCGCTGTATTCGCCCTTTAGGCAGCCATCTATGGCCTGATTCAGGGTTTCCAATACATAGGGGCCGTTTTGAGGGTTAAGCTCACCTGGTTGTGATGCCGTGGCAAGGCTAACTGGGAGTATGGCCAGCTGGCCTGGTTTTGGGGTTTTTCCTGGCTGCCACTCTACAAATTGTTGTTGCATGCCCAGTTGGTTGGCCCGCTGCCGCATGAGCTCCGGGTCGGCGACAATAACCCAGTTTTGGGTATCGGCTTGTTGGGCCAACTGCAATATTAGCTCTGGCCCAACACCTGCCGGCTCACCAGCGGTGATGGCAATAGGGGCGCTCAGAGTTTTACCTCCACGTAGGCATTTTGGCGGATTTCTCGCAGCCAGCCGTCCAGCTCTTCATCAAACTTACGTCGTTGCAGCATTTGGCGGGCGCGGCCTTTGCGGAATTCTTCGCTCATATCTTGCGAGCGGCGGTCCACTACTTCTAGTATGTGCCAGCCATATTGGGTGCGGAAGGGTGTGGAGATTTCGCCTTTTTTGCTGTTTTGCATGGTTTGTTCGAATTCGGGCACCATGGTGCCGGGGTTTACCCAGCCTAGATCGCCGCCTTGTAATGCGCTACCAGGGTCGTCAGAGTAGGTTTTGGCCAGGGATTCGAATTCCTCTGCGTTGGCTTGCAGTTTTTGGTAGATTTCGTTAATCAGTTTTTGGGTTTCGTTTTCACTGCGGATTTCGTTGGGTTTCACCAGAATGTGGCGGGTTTTGGTCTGTTGCACGAATTGTTCTGTGCCGCCCCGCAGCTCCAATACTTTAATAATGTGAAAGCCGGATGAGTTGCGAATGGGTGCGGCGACCTCACCTTGTTTCATTTCCAGTGCAGTATCTGCAAACAGGGTGGGCAGTTGTGCTGCTTTACGCCAGCCCAGATCGCCACCGGAAAGGGCGGATTCGCTGTCAGAATATTGTGCCGCCAAAGCACCGAAGTCGGCTCCTTCGCTGGCTTTTTTATATACCATCAACGCTTTTTCTTCTGCCGCATTCAGGTCGCTATTGGGGCCGGTTTGAATCAATATATGGCCCAGGCGGAAGTCTGGCGCCAGGTTGGTTTTGGCGATTTCGGAATTGAGGAAGTTTTCTACATCCTGGTCTGAAACTTTGATGCGGCTGGCCACTCGACGCTGGCGCAACTGATTCACGGTCATTTCGCGGCGAATTTGATCGCGTAACCCAGGCCAGGATATTCCTTCCTGCAAAACGCTCTCACGAAACTGGCTGGCGGTCATGTTGTTCTGACGAGCGACGTTGTTGAGAGTTTCGTTAATGTCGTTGTCGCTTACGCGAATGCCGGCACGATCGGCCATTTGTAGCTCGATGGATTCCACTATCATACGCTCTAGCACCTGATTGAACAGCACATCGTTGGGGGGCAGTTGTTGCTGTTGCTGCTGCATGCGCACGCGAATGGTGGCGGTGCGCTCAATCAGCTCGCTTTCCATGATAATGTCATCATCCACTACCGCTACGATGCGATCCAAAGCTCGGGGGGCCGCCAGGCTGTGGCTAATGCCGGTGATGGCCAGAGCCAGCAGGGCGAGAACATTAAGAGGCAGTTTAAAGTGCATGAAATATGGTTACCTTACGCAAATGATCAAAAGTTAGGCGGGCGGTTTTGTTCCCGCTCTTTGTGGCCGGAAATGGCGTCGTCCAAAATGGCATCCACAGAGCCACCCACGCCACCAAGGCCTTTTAATTCGAATTGTATGTAGATGCCCTGGGAGGGTTTCACTATCTCATCTTCATCGTTGGACTCTTTCAGGTAACGTCGGTTCACCAGTTTTACCCGCCAGCAGCAGCTTTCGTATTCTACACCTACTATATTGTCGAAAGAACGAGATTGAGTGATATCGTAACCCCAGCGCCCTAACAGGCTCCAGCGCTGGTTGATGGCCCAGATGAAGGAAAAGTCAGATTGCTTTATTTTCTCTGCTTCTGGGTCAGCGGTTACGGCACCATCGTCATAGTAGTTGTAGGTGAGGTTCACCAGGTTCCCGTACTTATCTCGATAGCCTACGCCAGTTACGGTGCTGTCGATATTGTTCTCGTAGGTGTCCCATTGAGATTCTGCCCGCCATGACCAGTTTTGGTTGATATACCAGTTCAGGCGGCCAACAAAGGGAGAAAGCGTGGTGTCTTCAATGGGATCGTATTCGTTAAGCTGAACTTCCCGATCACGAAAGTAAAAGATCTGACCCAGGCTGATATTGATTTCTTCCAGGCCACTGTTCTGATTAATCAAACGTGAGGTTAGACCCACGGATACCTGGTTGGCATCGCCGATACGATCGCCTCCGGTAAAACGGTTTTCTCGGAACAATTGCTCGAAGCCAAAACTGGTTTTAGCAGTGTCGAAAGTGGGCAGTTGGTTTTGGCTGCGATAAGGCACATAAAGGTAGAACACCCGAGGTTCCAGGGTTTGCAGATAATCAGTGCCGCGAAACTGAAAGGGGCGATCCAGGTACAAGCCCATATCCAGGCTAGTAATGGGGGTTTCCAGCTCGGTTTCGTTGTCATGCAGATCAACCTGGTTGAGGTTGTAGTAGCGATAGTTAAAACTGATCTTAGGTACGACAAAACCCCAGGCACGACGATAGTTATACATGGCGCTTGGAATGAGGCGAATACGGTGCGCGTTAGTGGGGCCTTCGATAATCTCTTCTGGGTGATCGAAATAGGTGTACTCGGTGCCAATGGCGAATTCCAGCTCAGTGCCATCCAGGTTATGGCGTCCGTTTGCGCTCAGTTGAGGTAGCATGCGATAGGGGAGGTCTTCGTCTACTATAAGTTCATCCAAGGTTTGGAATTGCTGCAGTTTAGCTCTGGCGTTCCAGCTTTCACCAAAATAGCTCACGTCTGTGCGCTGGCTTAAATGGGTGGCAGAGCTGGTGTTTAAAGTAGTATCAAGGTCCAGGAAGTGGTCGCCGTCGGCAACCCAAGTGTAATCAACCTGGCTTTGCCAGTTGCCATAGTTGCCGAAATGATCCCAGCTGAACAACTCCCGATTGGTGCCAGTTTGCTTGTCGTTGCGCAGGTAGCCACCACCAAATTCACCACGTGTGTGTTCGGTTAGGTAGCGAAACTCCGCCTCCAGCATGTCTCCTCGATCGGAAAAGTAACGCGGGGTAAAGGTGGCATCGTAATTGGGTGCAAGATTTAGATAGTAGGGGATCGATAAATCGAAGCCGTTCTCGCCACTTCCAAAGGCGGGAAATAAAAAGCCGGTTTGGCGGCGATCATCAATAGGAAACATCCACCAGGGCAGATAGACAATTGGTATTCCACCCACCTCGATTTTGGCGCCTTTTACTTCCCCCCAGCCGGTGCCGTGGTCGAGCTTGATTTCCTTAGCGGCAATAGCCCAGGCGTTGTCGTTGGGCTCGCAGGTGGTGTAACTGCTGTTATCCAGTATTAGAATGCGCTCTTCGGGGTTATAAATACGACCCGCTTTACCGTGAACATGGATATCGTGAATCACATATTCGGTATTTTGCACATCCAGTTTCTTTTCATTGAGATTGACTTTGGCGCTGTCACCGAGGATCAGCATTCCGGGCTGACGGATGACTACGTTGCCGTTCAGTTCCGTGGCGCGGGTTTCGCGGTTCATACGAACTTCATCACTGTACAGTTCTCGGCTACCCTGTTTAAGTACGACTTTGCCACTTAAAATGTTGGTGCCATCAGACAAGGTGTCAAAGTTATCCGCCGATGCTTTAATTTGTTGCAGGGTTGGATCGCCATCCCCTAAGGTTGGTGACAAGTAGATGCCCTCGCACATCCCCGCGTGTTTTGGGCGCTGGTCTGCTGGCATGGCCGCCAATTCTTGAGGTGAGACCCAGTCCAGATGGCGATAGGGGTTGCTCGAATTGTCTTCAGCTGGGATTTCTTCCCCATAAGAAGCTGGCACGCCCAACACGAGTGTCAGGGCTAACATGCGAAGAGCAATTGATAAGTAAATGGTCCAATTCATTAATGCGAGTTCGGGAATGTGATGTGAAAACTTGACCCTGTTCAAAATCTGGTGTGATGATACACGAACCCCACTATCGAGTCACAAGTTTGCCGCTTTATGGATCAACGCCTTAGTCAGCTCACCCTTTGGATTAATCAACAGCTTAATTCTCTGCAATTCTATCAAGGTCCTTCACTGAGCCTGGAGGTGGTGTCTGGTGATGCCAGTTTCCGCCGTTATTTTCGTTGCCGCTATCCCGTGAATGGCAGTGAAGCTAGCGTAATCTGTGTTGACGCACCTCCC
>JBFKSL010000115.1:0-10182 GCA_041626995.1 Ketobacter sp.
CCGCACCATTACGCTTTCCTATCAGCTATACGACATCACGGAAAAAGAGCAGTCCAACTTAGCCGCCAACTATTAATTTGTGATCGCCGAGGAGAAATACCATGGCAGAAAAAACAACACACTATTACGTTCCAGAGAAAAGCCCCTGGCCTTTTATAACAGCCATTGCCCTGTTTTTAGTGGCCTTTGGTGCAGCTAACTTCATTCAACAAAACTCAGGCTCCGGTATTACCAATAACGATGGTTCATCCGGTAGCATTATTCTTCCACTGGGCATCCTTGCCATCATCGTCATGATGTTTGTCTGGTTCAGAGATACCATTAAAGAAAGCCTTTCCAATATGAACAGCGAACAGATGGATCGCTCATACCGCATGGGTATGTTGTGGTTTATCTTTTCCGAAGTGATGTTTTTTGGTGCATTTTTTGGCGCGCTGTTTTATGTGCGAATTTTAGTCGTACCATGGCTGGGTGGGGCGGGCGAAGAAGCCATGACCCACGAACTATTGTGGCCAGACTTTCAAGCCATGTGGCCGTTAACTCTGACTCCAGACGGCAGCACCACACAAGCGATGCCTGCCTGGGGCCTGCCCTTCCTGAATACCGTATTGCTGGTCACCAGTAGTATCACCCTTACGATTGCTCACCACGCGTTAATAGCAGGAAACCGCAAAAAACTGCTTATTAACCTGTTTTTAACATTGGCGCTTGGTTTTGCATTCCTATTCTTCCAGGTGGAAGAATACATTCACGCTTATACTGAAATGGGCTTAACGCTTGACGCAGGTATTTATGGCTCCACTTTCTTTATGCTCACAGGGTTCCATGGCATGCACGTTACCATCGGCGCCACCATGCTTACCATTATGTTCTTCCGGGCATTAAAAGGTCACCTAACTGCCGACAACCACTTTGCCTTTGAGGCTTCCGCCTGGTATTGGCACTTTGTTGATGTGGTATGGTTATTCCTGTTTGTGAGTGTTTATTGGCTTTAAAACACGAGAGGCCAGGGCTTGCTCTGGCCTTAGCCTTTCAAACCATGGGGCTGGATCCATCCCATAAAGAAGGCAACACCCAACAACACAATTAACACAGCGGAAAATGCAACGCGGTAGGTTAACATTTTTACCATTCGCTCTTTGTCACCATCTTGATTGCGCACCATGGAATACAAAGCGCTAAACAAACTAAAGGCAACCACGAACAAGACAACAATCACCGCTATTTTAATGAGCATTACAAACACCTAATTTTGAAGTATTACGCAGTATAACAATGAGCCAAACCTCTTCACAAATACAGCGGGGATTTGCATTTGGAAATCGCATTTTCTCCCCTAGCTGGATTCCCACCATAGTAACGCTGTTATTGCTGTGCTTAATGGTGAACCTGGGATTTTGGCAATTGCGTCGCGCAGAATTTAAAGAGAATATGGTGAAACGTTTAGAGCAGCGTAGCGTTCTAACTGAAACATCTTTGGATAATGTGCTGAAAGTCAGCGGCGACCTAAACGATTATCCTATTGAAGTCAGCGGCGAATATCTGAATCAATTCACTTTCTTCTTGGATAATAAAACCCACAAAGGATTTGGCGGCTATCATGTACTTACCCCTCTTCGAGTGAACAACAAAATCCTTTTGGTAAATCGTGGCTGGGTGCCACAAGGCCCAAGCCGAGAGGTATTCCCTGACATCCCTGCTCAACAGGGAAAAGTAACATTAAATGGCTTGGCCCATGTACCTAACCCAAATTATTTTGTATTAAAAGAAGACAGTTACGAGCAGATCAGCTGGCCCTTATTGATCCAAAAAATAGACCTTGAAAAATCCGCCCAGCTGTTTGATTATCCGTTAGTGCCTTTTGTGTTGCGCTTACAGCCAGAAGAATCCACGCCCTTTGTGCGTGAATGGCACAGCAACTTTATGGGGCCGGAAAAACACTATGGCTACGCTTTGCAGTGGTTCTCATTATCCACGGCACTGCTGGTCATATACCTGGTAGTGAACACCCACAAAACAACAATAACAAAGCAGTAGATCATTATGGAAAGCCAACCCGCACCGAAACCAAACAACAAAAAATCCATGCTAACGGCATTAGCAGTCTTCGTTATTCCGTTTGCTGCCGCACTTTTTTTGCATAAAACTGGATTGTGGTCAAGCGTTGGCACAAGTAATCGCGGGCACCTGATCAGCCCCCCCATTCCATTTGAAAGTATTTCTCTAACCGACGCAGAACACTCCCCCGTGAGCGCCGAAGCCTTTAAGAAAAAGTGGTGGATGGTGTACGTTCTTCCGGAAAACTGTACTGATGCCTGCAGCAACAGCCTTTATCAAATGCGACAAGTACACACAGCGTTAGGCCCAGAACAAAAAAGGGTGTCGCGCTTGCTCATCACCACTTCTGAGGTTGCCCCAGACATTCAAAACTTAATCGAAAAAGAATTCCCCAACCTAACGGTGGTTCATGCTGATAAAGCTCAGCTGTCAGATGCATTCTCTCAATCGGATAATGCAGAACTAAGCCAACAACAAAGCGGTAGAATTTATTTAGTAGACACAATGGGAGCGGTGTTTATGCACTACCCCACTTACGAAGACGAGCAAGAATCCATTCTAAAAGGCCGAAATTTGCTTAAAGATCTGCAAAAAGTTTTAAAGCTTTCAAAAATAGGATAACGACAGAGTATATTATGTGGCTTAAAAGACTGACTGTTTTCGCTGTACTGTTAGCCTGTGGTGTTGTAGCCCTGGGAGCTTACACTCGCTTGAAAGATGCTGGCTTAGGCTGCCCCGACTGGCCTGGCTGCTACGGACAATTAACCGTTCCGGAAACCAGCCATGCTATAGATCAGGCAAACTCTGCCTACCCACATCGCCCGGTAGAACCGGAAAAAGCCTGGGCAGAAATGGTACACCGTTATTTTGCCAGCACACTGGGCTTCGTGATTCTGTGTATATTATTTTTAAGCATTAAGGCCAGAAAAGAAAACTCAGACACACCATTGGCATTACCGGTTTTTCTCACCGGGCTGGTCATTTTTCAAGGCCTACTGGGAATGTGGACCGTTACTCTGGGTTTGTTCCCCACCGTAGTCATGGCCCACTTGCTGGGTGGCTTTACCACGCTCTGCCTGTTATTCCTGCTGCTCATTAAACTACATCAGACAGATAGGGCCCCACCCTCTCGCAAAAACCCAATGCTGAAGTGGGGTCTGTTGGGTATTGTTATTTTAGCCTTACAGATTGCCCTGGGTGGCTGGACCGCATCCAATTACGCCGCCACCATTTGCAGTGAACTACCCATCTGCCAGGCTGGCTGGCAGCAACACGTAAACCTTTCAGATGCATTCCAGTTTTGGGGGCACGGTGTGGAAGATTACGAGTTTGCCACTCATCTGGGCGCCGACGCTAAAATTACCATTCATGTGGCGCACCGAATTGGCGCTATTATCACCACCCTTTATTTGGGTGCTCTGTTTATTTTTCTGATTAACGGGGCAAAGGTTTCTGCCTTTAGTAAAAAAGTAGCATGTGCAGCGTTAACCATTTTAGCCACCCAGGTGGCACTGGGGATCGGTAATATTGTATTGAAGCTTCCCCTTGCCATTGCTGTCGCCCACAACGGTGTGGCAGCCCTATTAATGATGTCTTTAATTTTACTAACCGTAAGTATTGCTCAAGGAGTGAAACAATCATGACAAGAGCTGTTAGCCAACCCAACACGATTATTGAAAACGATTCTTCCCAGGTCACTTGGCGTGACTATATGGAGCTGACCAAGCCCAGAGTAGTCATGTTATTAATGCTGACGGCTATTGTGGGCATGTTTATGGCAACGCCAGGCATGGTGCCTCTGGATATATTGATCATAGGTTCCTTTGGCATGGCTTGCGCTATGGCCGCAGCGGCCGCAGTGAATCACGTAGTGGATCAGCGCATTGACGCCATTATGGCTCGTACAGAAAACCGGCCATTGGTGAGAGGGAAAATCGGCTCGTACAAAGCACTGATGTTTGCTGGTGTGCTGTCTGTGATTTCCATGTTCACCCTGTCTTTTTTCATTAACACTTTAACCGCATTTTTAACGCTGTTTGGTATTGTGGGTTATGCATTTATTTACACCCTCTATCTAAAACGCGCCACACCGCAAAACATCGTGGTGGGCGGTCTTGCCGGTGCCATCCCTCCCCTCCTGGGCTGGACAGCAGTAACCAACAGCATCGACCCCCATGCCTTACTTTTAGTACTGATTATTTTTGTCTGGACGCCACCGCACTTCTGGGCATTAGCCATTCATCGACGGGATGATTATGCAAAAGCGGGTATCCCCATGCTGCCCGTTACTCACGGTATCGAATTCACTAAAAATTCAGTGCTGCATTACACCGCGCTGCTGAGTTTATGCACTCTGCTGCCATACCTTACCGGCATGAGTGGCGTTATCTACTTAGTTACCACTTTGGCTCTGAATGCGATATTCCTGTATTACGCCTTGAAACTTAAGTACGCTCCACAACCCAATACCGCCATGAAAACCTTTGGCTATTCCATTGTGTATTTGATGATTCTGTTTATTGCGCTATTAGTGGACCACTACTTTACCTTTTGGCTATCCACTATTTAACGGAAGTGTGAATTTTCCCACCCCTTTCCTTCCATTAGGCCGCTTTCAGCTCAGGTGAAAAGCGGCTAGAATCCCTCAACACTCGGATAGGGACATTTCAGGAGTGAATGCCCCTAATTAACTTTTGCAAAAACTTTGCATTAAATGGGGGCATTTATGCAGCTCAAGCAATTAACTTCTTATCTTTTATTAACTGGCCTAGCTACGGGTTCGTATTCTGCTTTTGCCAACGAAAACCAGGCAAATTTCGAAGAGGCAATGAATTCACTGTGCGAACCATTTATCATTGACGGCCCTTTGCTGGATGAGACATTCAACGATCAAATTTTTGCTGAGGGAACGCTGACCAACGTTACTACTCGAGCCGCTACTGTTGAAGATGTCAGCACAGAATGCCTAAATTTTGGTACCACCAATGATCTAGAAACCTACCTTGCCCAAGCCACCCCTGACGAAGCCCCTGCTCTTCACACCTCGCTGGTGCAACTCAGCAGCGATCAGATCAGCAATATTAGCCAGCACCTTGTTAACCTTCGCTATCGTCAACGCAATTCAAGCTCTGATTCCACCGCCTACTACCCTGGCTTGGATAACTATTATGGTGGCGCAGCAAGCTCTGATTTATTCAGCAACGGCCGCATTAGCGTATTCCTCAATGGCTCCACAGTAGATGGCGAGCAGGACAGCACCGATTACGAAGTGGGTTATGACCTCTCTACCGACCACTACACCCTGGGCGTGGACTACCGAATCAGCCAGGAAATCCTGGTGGGCTTTGCCTACGGCGCCTCAGAAACCGAATTGGAATACAGCCAATTTAGCGATTTATCAGAAAACGATACTGATCACTACATGCTCTACGCCAGCTGGTATCGGGATAACTTTGCCGTAGACGCTACACTAGGCTTCGCTAGCGGTGAATTCGAAACCTTACGCCACCTACCGGATGCTAATGCAACGGGTAAAACCGATAACGACATGACTTACTTCAGCATCTCTGGGGCCTATGACTTTTCACAAGGCGGCTGGACCTATGGACCCAAAGCCTCATTAGATTGGTTAGACGGCGAAATCGATGCTTTCTCTGAAAGCGATGAAAGCGCCTGGGCAGCCTCTTTTGAGAAACAGGAAATTGAATCTTTAATCTTAGCTATGGGTGGCTACGTAAGCTATGCCGCCAGCTTTAACTGGGGCGTATTAGTACCCCACGCGCGAGCTGAATGGCGTAATGAATTTGAAGATGATCGTGACCTAATTGTGGGCCAATTTGTTAGCGGCTCTCAGGAGCAATTCGGCATCACCCCTGATGACCCAGACACTACCTGGTTCCAAGCCAGCATCGGCATTTCCGCTGTATTTGCCCATGGCATATCCGCTTACCTGGATTATGAGGAAGTCATCAGCTACAACGACACCGACCTAGGCATTTTCTCTGCCGGTGCCCGTTTCGAGTTCTAATCAGCCGAATCTTCAGCCCGGCCACACCTGGCCGGGCTGAAACCCTATCTCCATTCCCTGATTTCCCCCAGTAGTAACCAGCCCCCTTTAAAGAACCTTGCACTCTAACAAGCCTGCATAGCTTGCTTAATCGCCATTCCCGGTCTAACAAGAATAATTACCCATGATTATTTTTAGCGCGGATATCACCATGTGGGATGACGAAGATATACTGAAAGAGTTTCACTACTACAACGAAGAAGGCGTGTTTATCGGCAAGAGTGAGGGCACTAGCCCACAACAAGACTTGTTCGATAAAGCCCATTATGTATTTGATGATGCAAGTGAAATCATCAAGAACCAGGATTTGCTGGCCATTGCCAAACGCAGATTGAAAAACTTACGCAAAGAATTGCTGGACATTCCCATGAAAGACATCACGCGAATTATGGAAATGAATCAGCAAATAGCGCAATTAGAAAAGAACATAGAAGATTTACGGAACAGCGGATTGAAAGAGGCCAGCTAACCCAGCCTCTTCCAGCAGTTTTACGCTACTTTGCTATAGCGAGCTAAGTGGAAATCAATATTCCCCAACAGCGCGTCAATAACGGTTAAGCGCTTAAAGTAATAGCCCACGTTAAGCTCATCGGTCATTCCCATACCGCCGTGCAACTGCACCGCTTCCTGGCCAACATGACGACCGGCTTTGCTCACTTGAACTTTAAAGGCGGAGGCTGCTTTCTTGGCAATATCGCCACCTTCCAGATTACGCAATGCAGCCATATACATGACCGACTGAGTTAACTCATGGGAGATAAACATATCTACCATACGGTGCTGTAACGCCTGGAACTTACCAATGGGCAAACCAAACTGCTTACGGGTTTTACAGTATTCCACAGTTTCTTTGTAAAGCACTTCCATGGCGCCCACCGCTTCGGAACACAAGGCAATAGTTGCTTCATCCAGAACCACTTCCAACGTGGCCAAAGCAGCACCTTCTTCACCTACCAACTGGCCTTCTGATACCACAACATCTTTAAAGCTAATGTTGGCAGCGCGGGAACCATCACTAACTTGGTAGCCAGTACGCTCTACACCAGCCGCGTTAGCATCCACTAAAAATACGCTGATACCTTCGGCATCGGTTAACGCGCCAGAAGTACGAGCAGTTACCAGCAACTGATCAGCACTTTGGCCATTCAGTACCATGACTTTCTCGCCATTTAGAGTGTAGCTGCTTCCATCTTTCTTGGCCTTCAGAGTTACCATTGAGGGATTATTACGAGAATCGGCTTCGTTATAGGCCAGGGCCAATTGAAGCTCACCTTGAATCACAGCGGACAAAACCGATTCTTTTTGCTCGGCGTTGCCCAACAGCTCAACCAAGCGGCCACCCATGATGACGGTAGAGATGTAGGGCTCGGTTACCAACGCTTTACCGAAAGCTTCCATCATCAGCATCACATCAATAGCTGTACCACCAAAACCGCCGTTTTCTTCTGCGAATGGCACGCTCAACCAGCCCAACTCGGCAAAGGTTTTCCAGTTATCTTGGCTGTAACCGGTTTCGGTAACCACCAATTTGCGGCGGGTTTCAAAATCGTAATCGTTTTGCAGATATTTATTGACGCTGTCTACCAGCATCTGTTGCTCTTCAGTCAAATCAAAATTCATGATGCCCTCTCCTACAGTCCCAAAACCATTTTCGCAATAATGCCGCGCTGAACTTCGTTAGATCCACCATAGATGGTAGTGGCTCGGGTATTCAGATAACGGGGCATTGCTGTTAAAGCGTAGTCAGGGCCAATAGGCTCCACACCGGAACCGCATGTCAGGGCTTCCAGTTGCAATGGCAAACCAGCTACTCCAACAGCTTCAATGGCCAGCTCAGTGAGCTTTTGGGCCAACTCGGTACCCACGATTTTGGTCATGGATGCAACGGCGCCTGGGCTTTGTCCACTGCCCAGAGCAGCTTTGATTCTGTTTTCAGTAAATTCCAACGCGGCAATATCGATTTCCGCTTCGTGAACACGACGCATAAACTGGGCGTTATCAATAAAGCGACCGCCGAAACCATCGGCTTCCTGCTCGGCAATGGCTTTGATTTGTTGCAGGTGGAAATACAAGCCAGGCGCGTACTCCTGACCACCACGCTCGAAGGTGAGCAGGTATTTCGCTACTGTCCAGCCTTGATTTTCTTCGCCTACGCGGTTGCTCTTTGGTACGCGGACATTATCGAAGAACACGGTATTTTGCTCTCGCACACCATCCAATCCAATAATGGGTTCTACGGTGATACCGGGAGCATCCATATCCATCAACAGGAAGGTAATGCCTTCTTGTGGTTTGCACTCTTTATTGGTGCGTACCAGACAGAAAATTTTGTTGGCGTAGTGTGCGTAGGTAGTCCAGATCTTGGTACCATTGACGATGTAGTCATCGCCATCGGAAACTGCTGTGGTTTGCAGGGAAGCCAAGTCAGAACCAGCATTAGGCTCAGAATAACCCTGACACCAGAAGTCTTCACCAGACAGGATTCGAGGCAGGTAGTATTCTTTCTGCTCATCGGTACCACAACCGATGATACATGGGCCACACATATGCAAACCCATAGGAATCATTTGCGGTGCATCCGCTTTCAGGCTTTCTTCTGCAAAAATGGATCGTTGCACCACGTCCCAACCTGTGCCACCGAATTTTTTGGGCCAGTGAGGCGCTACCCAACCTTTGGCATGCAGTATTTTCTGCCAGGCCATGGCGCGCTCTTTATCGTGGAATACACTGGTGGAAAGCTTGCCCGACAAACGCAAATCGTCTGTTAGGGATTCATTTAGGAAGTCGCGAACTTCCTCCCGAAATTGCCGGTATTCCGGCTTAATGGAAAGATCCATAGTCACCTCTGCCAAGCAGCAATGGGGCTGCTGTAAAGTCCTAATGCATTGAAAGTATTACGAAGTCAGGTAGCCGTAGGGGCTTCTCTGTCCTTATGGGTAGCTACCTGAGGGTGGATGGCATTGTGCTATGACGTGAACGATCAGTCGATGGCCAAAACTATCTTTGTAATGCCTTAATTAGGCGAGTCAAAGCTTGGGCCAAATCGGCAGCACCCGCTTCGTCACGGGCGATAGTCATCCAGTCTTTACTGGACACTGGATGCTTGATAATGCATTTATCGGCAGCCTTACTGCAACGGAAGGTAATGAATGGATTTACCCCAAAGGCTTCCAATGCACTAACGGAAATGGATGATTGGCTGCTTTCACTGGGTCTACGCTCGGTTTTACTCACCAATATCTGTGAAGGGGCTTTTACTGAAACAGAATATTCTTGGCGATTGGAGGTTTCTGGATTTTTTACCCTACCTTCCAGGTATACATAAGACTTCAGCAGGCTGTTAACATGCAAAACCAGGCCAGATTGCACGTCTGGAGCCATATACAGCTTCTGAATTCTCTGATCGTAAGACTGGCCTTGGGTATCGGTTAATCGAATACCCGCAGATGACTTAATTTCCTTCACCTGCTCCCGAGATTCCTGGGCAGCTTGCTGATCTGATAGTTTCTCTTCCACCTGGGTAATCATTTCCAAGGCTGGCTCATAGAATTCTGCTTCACGCCCGGCTTCTTCCACATATCGGGACAGTTCAATTTTAGCCTTCTCCAGCTCACCGTAATGCAGCGCCACCTGACCAGAAAGAAAGTAATATCTCGGCTGGGGCTCTACTTTAAGATTTCCAATACGTTTCAGGTAATCCTGGGCAGCATCGTAATCCTGTTTAGCCAACTTGCTTTCGGCCGCCAACATTAAGCGATCCATTTCCATTTCTGCCGGCAAACTGTAGGCCAGTGCAGAACTCAACAACAGCGCAATACTCAATAACAGGGAAGCAAATGATGATTTTTTCATAGCAGACACAGTGACTTCTAAATGATCACTGCATTGTGACAATATGTCCTTCCATAGGCAAGAGGATAGAATTTAGCAGCCCTTGGATCTGTGAATCAATCGAGCTTAAAGCTGAAATAACTGGTGAGTCCCTCGATAAGATTCATAAGCTCTTGCGGTGGATCAATCAACTTAAAGCCGGTGTCAAAGCAATCTGGGCTTACATC